>CAMCQD010000444.1 GCA_945876925.1 uncultured Dermatophilus sp. | reverse complement strand
CGGGCCCGGCGCCGGCCGCGTGGATGAGGCTGACCAGCGAGTCAATCCCGGGGATCTCGCGCAGCGCCTGCTCGCGCCGCCGGCGGCAGTGCACGTCAGCGTCTGAGAGGGCGACGGTGCGGCGGCGGATCTGGCTACGCAGCTCGCCGATCCGCTTGACCTCCAGCGGTTGCGCGGCGCGCAGCGCGGCGGTCAGCTGCTCGATCCGGGGGCCGTGCCCGGCCAGGTGCCCGGCGAGTTCGTCCAGGGCGTCGGCGACCTGGCCGAGCGCCCGGATGAGCCGTTCCTGATCGGCGGCGAATCGCCTGGCCGCACCGTCAAGCTCAGCCGCGCCGGGGTGGATCGCGGCCGCCTGGTCCGCACCGGCGTCCGGGTCCGGCCCGCCGGCCAGGGTGGTGGCTGCGTGCTGGAGCGCGGCGTCGAGGGCCTGGGCCTTGCCGCGGATGCTGGCCGCCAGCCTGGTCACGTCTCCCGGCGGCCGGGTCATCCACGGATGGATCACCACCCCGGCCAGCGCCGGTTTCACGACGGCTCCGCCGGCTCGGCGGCGAGGTCGAGCAGGCCGGCCACGTCCGAGCCCCACAGCCCTATTGCCAGGGCCAGGTCGTAGACGACGTGCTCGGTAGTCGATCCGGGCAGCGCCCAGTCCGCCGAGGCGATGCTGGCGGCGATGCCGTCCGAGCCCGTGGCGGAGCGGATCTCGCCAGCGGCGGCGCGCAGCCCGGCTCGCTCACCCACCGGTGCCCCCGCTGGCCTCGCCTGCTGCGGCGGGCACGCTGGCAGCCGGCCCGTCCGCAGCGCCTGCCTCCCTCGCGGCGTCGCCGCCGGATGTGACCGCCTCCGGGCCGGATTCCAGCAGGGCAGCGAACCCGTCCTCGCCGAGGATCGGCACCCCCAGGGCGGCGGCCTTGTCCGCCTTGGATCCCGGGTTGGCGCCGACGACGACGAAATCGGTTTTCTTACTGACCGATCCGGCGGCTTTGCCCCCGCGCAGCAGGATCGCCTCCCGGGCCTGGTCGCGGGTGAACCCCTCCAGCGAGCCGGTGACGACGACCGTCAGCCCTGCCAGGGTGGGCTGGACCGACTCGTCGCGTTCGTCGGCCATTGACACCCCGGCGTCCTGCCAGGCCTGCACGATCCCGGCGTGCCAGCCGACCTCGAACCACGAGCGCACCGATTCGGCGATCACCGGCCCCACCCCCTCGGTGGCGGCCAGTTCGCCGGTGCCTGCCGCCCGGATCGCGTCCATCGAGCCGAACCGGGTGGCCAGCGCCCGGGCCGCGCTGGGGCCGACATGCCGGATCGACAGCGCCACGAGGACCCGCCACAGCGGCTGCGATTTAGCCTTCTCCAGCTGCGCGAACAGCACGTTGGTGGTCTCGCGGGGCTTGGGGGGCACCTTGGCGGTGCCCTTGGTGTAGAAGAACGGCTGGCGTTCGGGCGGCCCTTCGACGCCTTTGCGTTTCGGGCGGCGCCACACCATCACCCCGGCCAGGTCCTCAGGCGTCAGGGCGAACAGGCCGGCCTCGTCAGCCAGGACGGGGCGCTGGCGCGGGATCCCCCTGGCGTCGGCGTCCGCGGGGCGCCCGTTCTCGGGATCGGTGAGCGCGATCGCGGCCTCCCAGCCGAGGGCCTCGATGTCGAACGCGCCCCGGGAGGCCAGCCCGAACACCCGCTCGCGCAGCTGGCTCGGGCAGGTCCGGGCGCTGGGGCAGCGGATGTCCTTGTCGCCTTCTTTCTCGTAGGCCAGCGGCGTCCCGCACGAGGGGCATTCGGCGGGCATGACGAAGGCGCGCTCGGTGCCGTCGCGCAGCTCGGTCACCGGGCCGAGCACCTCGGGGATGACGTCGCCGGCTTTGCGCAGTACCACGGTGTCACCGATGAGCACCCCTTTGCGGGCCACTTCGGCGGCGTTGTGCAGGGTCGCCATCGCCACCGTGGACCCGGCGACCAGCACCGGCTCCATCACGGCGTACGGGGTGACCCGCCCGGTGCGTCCCACGTTGACCGCGATGTCGAGCAGCTTGGTGGTCACCTCCTCGGGCGGGTACTTGTACGCCACCGCCCAGCGGGGGGCGCGCGAGGTGTAGCCGAGGCGTCGCTGCAGCGCGATCTCGTCGGCTTTGATGACGATGCCGTCGATCTCGTGCTCCATGTCGTGCCGGTGGGCGCCGAAGTAGCGGATGCGCTCGGTGATCTGGCTCAGCGACGTCACCACGGCGTTGTGCGCGGAGGTGGGCAGCCCCCAGGCGCGGAGTAACTCGTAGGCCTGACTCTGGCGGGCGATGTCGAACCCGGTGCGGGCGCCGATGCCGTGCACCAGCATCCGCAAGGGGCGCCGGGCGGTCTCGGCGGCGTCCTTCTGGCGCAGCGAGCCGGCTGCGGAGTTGCGCGGGTTGGCGTACGGCGGCAGGCCGGCCTCGACCCGGGCGGCGTTGAACTCGGCGAACTTCTCCACGGGGAAGAACACCTCCCCGCGCACCTCGAGCAGTTCGGGGACCGGC
>CAMCQD010000443.1 GCA_945876925.1 uncultured Dermatophilus sp. | reverse complement strand
CCCCACCCCCCCACCCCCCCCAGCGGCGGAGTGAACAGTCATGCCCAGACCCTGCATAGCCTGGGGCGGTGGCGCGCATCGACTACATTGACGACCCGAATGCCCCGGCCGCGAACAGCGTGGTCCCGTCCGTCGTGGCGATCGTGCGCGACGACCAGGGCCGAGTGCTCATGATTCACAAGGTCGACAACAACAAGTGGGCGCTGCCGGGTGGCGGGCACGATATCGGTGAATCCATCGCAGATACGGTCGTGCGCGAGGTGAAGGAAGAGACGGGTTACGACGTCGAGGTCGAGACCCTCACCGGCACCTACACCAACCCTCGCCACGTCATGGCCTACGACGACGGAGAAGTGCGCCAGCAGTTCTCGCTGGCCTTCCGCGCCAGGCTCATCGGCGGCACGGCCACGACGAGCAGCGAAAGCGATCAGGTCGAGTGGGTCGCACCCGAGCAGATCGACCGTCTCGACCTGCACCCGTCCATGCGCCAGCGCATCGCCGATGCGCTAGACCCCGGAGACCGGCCAGTCATCGGGTAACCCCAACAGTGCCTTTCCTCGCGCCGACGAAGCCAGCAGCGATGGCCGAGAACGGGAGACCGCCCGAAACACGGGGTCGCCGTCCTCATACCGGCGCAGAATCTCCGCGATCCGATCAACGTCCAGGATCGGCTCACCTGTCGGCGATACGGCCAGGTCGATCATGGTCAGTACGTCCAACGCTTGCGGGTCTGGCTGCCCAAATTCCGCCAGTTCCTCAGCGAGCCCGCGCTCTTCGGCCTCGAACGCGGCACCCGTGTGCCATGCCACCAAGCGCACAACCTCGTCGGCGACGCCCGCCTCGTCGCGCAGGAACCGAGCCCCATCGAGCGGGTGGAACCCAGATGCCTTGGCCTTCGGCCCGTAACCCACATCGTGCAGCCAGGCAGCTAGCACCACATCGAGCGTCACCACGTCGGAACGTTCGGCCAACACCTCGGCACACCGACCGACGCTCGACAGGTGCTCCCACCGGGGGTGCAACCCACCCACGGTAGCGCGCGCGACCTGGATCGCTTCGATGATTAACGGCACCGTCTAATTGTCTCTTGACTTTCCGGGGTCGGAAACTCCGGCGAAGGCTCGTGGCGCTCGTTAGCTGCCGAATCTGGCTCTAGGGGATCAAGGGCCGGCTTCGCCGGCCGGCCGCCCCGCCTACGGCGGGCCGGCGCTGCGCTGCGGCCTGACGGCCGTTCTCGCGCTCGGCCCGCCACCGGCTTGGGCGGCCCAGGCTCACCCGACATTGCCCCAAGCGGAACCGGCATAAGTCGACGCTCAAACTCACCTTCGGGCATCGACCCGACAGCCGAGCATCCGGCCTCCCGGTCCGCCACTCAAGCCCTCGGTTGTCCGCCGGTCGGGGTCTGTGCTCCCGCACAGGAGAGGCGCGCGTCATCGAGTGGGGAGGGCTTGACTCGCTCCCCGTCCGGCCTCCCGTGCTCCGCTATCGGATCGACGCCCCTCCGTGGTCCCGGGGAGGAGCCGGCGTGTTGCAACGCGAGTTGCAACGCCAAGCGCGCGAAATCGGGGGAAACGGCGGTCAACTGCGGTCAGAGTATGAAAATGCCCCGCAGCCTGTTTTCGCAGGTCACGGGGCTTGAAACCGCTGGTCTCAACGGTGGCCAGGGGCGGGGTCGAACCGCCGACCTTCCGATTTTCAGTCGTTCCCGATCGGTTCCGTATCGGTCGTGGAGGTGCGTGGCCTGCATGGGAGCGTGCGACTGATGCTGTGTAGTGCGTCGACGTGCGGGTGCCGGTTAGCAATGTGTTAGCAGGTGTGTCTGCGCGCCTGGTGGCCGGGGAGGGCCGATGATCCGATACGCGGCGCCCGGAGGGTCGTCGGTCGGCGGGTCAAGCGGGCACTTGTTCGGCGTTGGTGGTGATCGCATGTGCGGGAGCACATTCCGGGTGCGGTGATCGTCGGCCCGTTTGATGCGTCGGCTGGCGACACTCAGTCTGGGGATCGGGTCGGCGGCTCGATGGTGAGGGGCATCTCGGTGGTGAGACGGGGTGCCCCTTTGCAGGGGTTCGGTGGGCCGGGTCGCGACGGGGTGCGCGCAGGGCGAGGCGCGCCAGCGCCGCAGCCCGGAGCGCGGGGCCCCGTGGCGAGCCCGGGCCCTCTTGAGTCAGTAGGGAAAATCCTCACCGACCAGCGGATTCGTATCCTGATGCTGGCCTCTCCTTCGCGAAGGATCCTGCGACCTCCGAGGGTCGGGAGATTCCCTCAAGCGCAGCGCCCCAGCGCCGATTAGTCATGCAACTCGTGATCACTGGGAGGGGAGACAGCATGGCAGACGTGATGTCTGTGGGTGATCTTGGGCGGAACGACCTAGTCATTGGCATCGTGGTACCTATTGGCACTCCTGTAAGCAAACTCCAGCAGGCGATCGAGATGGAGTCCAAGAAGTACCAGTATGTGGTTCAGCACATCAAGCTCAGTCGAGAACTCGAGAAGTCACTTCCAAGCGGTACCGAC
>CAMCQD010000442.1 GCA_945876925.1 uncultured Dermatophilus sp. | reverse complement strand
GGCCGGGAGGACTCCGGTTCCCCTGCCCCGCAGGCGAGTTCCCCGGCCGGGACGCCGGGGACCGCCAACGCCGCCGGAGCCGGCCAGGACTGGGGCGCAGAGGAAGTGCGCCGGGTGCCGCGCGGCAGCGGCCCGGGAGGCCCCGGGCCCGGTGGCGGCGGTACCGGTGAACGGTCGATGGACTTCGCCGGATCGGGCCTGCGGCTGCTCAGGCGGCTGCGGCCGATGCGCGCCTCCGTCGCCGGCGCGGTGCTGCTCACCGTGTCCGGGGTGGCCTTGTCGGTGCTCGGCCCGAAAGTGCTCGGCCGGGCCACCGACCTGGTGTTCGCCGGGGTGATCAGCTCGCAGCTGCCCGCCGGGATGACCAGGGACCAGGCGGTCGCGGGGCTGCGCGCACAAGGCCAGGACACGTACGCCGACATGCTCTCGGCTATGGACATCACCCCCGGTCAGGGCATCGACTTCACCGCACTGGGACAGATCCTGCTGGTCGTGCTGGCGCTGTACGCGGTCTCGGCAGTGCTGGTCTGGTCGGCTGGGCGGCTGGTCAACCGGATCACCATGCTCACCATGAAACGGCTGCGCACCGACGTGGAGACCAAGCTGCACGTCATGCCGCTGTCCTTCCTGGACACCAAGGCCCGCGGTGAACTGCTCTCCCGGGTGACCAACGACATCGACAACCTCGGCCAGAGCCTGCAGCAGACCCTCGGCCAGCTGCTCAACTCGCTGATCACCGTGCTGGGCATCCTCGGCATCATGCTGTGGATCTCGCCGCTGCTGACCCTGGTGGCGCTGGTCGCGATCCCCGTGTCCGTCCTGGTCACCGCCACCGTGGCCAAGCGCAGCCAGCGCGAGTTCGTGCACCAGTGGGAGCGCACCGGGGTGCTCAACGGCCAGATCGAGGAGGCGTTCACCGGGCATCAGATCGTCACCGTGTTCGGCCGCCGCGAGGAAGTCGTCGCTGACGCCGTGCGCACCAATGACGAGCTGTACGAGGCCACGTTCAAGGCGCAGTTCATCTCGGGCACGCTCATGCCCATCATGTTCTTCATCGGCAACCTGTCGTATGTGCTGGTCGCCGTGGCCGGGGCGATCCGGGTGACCAGCGGCGCGCTCACCCTCGGTGACGCGCAGGCGTTCATCCAGTATTCGCGGCAGTTCACCCAGCCGCTCACCCAGGTGGCGTCGATGTCGAACCTGCTGCAATCGGGGGTGGCGTCGGCCGAGCGGGTTTTCCAGCTGCTCGACGCGCCCGAGCAGTCCCCGGACGCCAGCGGCCCGGCGATTGAGCGGTCCCGCGGGCGGATCGAGTTCGAGCACGTGTCGTTCAGCTACACCCCCGGCGTGCCGCTCATCGAGGACCTGTCGCTGGTGGCCGAGCCGGGGATGAGCGTGGCCATCGTCGGCCCGACCGGGGCCGGTAAGACCACCCTGGTGAACCTCATCATGCGGTACTACGAGCTCGACTCCGGGCGGATCACCCTGGACGGCACCGACATCACCGCCCTGTCGCGCCGGGAGCTGCGCGAGGAGATCGGCATGGTGCTGCAGGACACGTGGCTGTTCGCGGGCACCATCCGGGAGAACATCGCGTACGCCAGGCCGGACGCCACCGAAGAGGAGATCATCGCGGCGGCCGAGGCGACCTATGTCGACCGGTTCGTGCGGCACCTGCCGGACGGGTACGACACCGTGCTGGACGACGAGGCGAGCAACGTCTCCGCCGGAGAGAAGCAGCTCATCACCATCGCCCGGGCGTTCCTGTCCCAGCCGAGCCTGCTCATCCTCGACGAGGCGACCAGCTCGGTCGACACCCGCACCGAGCTGCTGCTGCAGAAGGCGATGACCGCGCTGCGCAGCGACCGGACGAGTTTCGTCATCGCGCACCGGCTCTCGACCATCCGTGACGCCGACCTGATCCTGGTGATGGAATCCGGGCGGATCGTGGAGCAGGGCAGCCACGAGGAGCTGCTGGCTGCTGACGGGGCCTACGCCCGGCTGTACGACGCGCAGTTCGCCGGGGCGCTGGGCACCGGCGCGAACCTTGACCCGGGCCTGGCCCGCGACGTAGACGGCGGCTTCATTCCTCCGACAGCAGGCTGAGCACGTCCGAGGCCGTGATCGGCTGACCGGCGGCGGCCTCGGCTACCCGCTGCCACGCCCTGGCCGATGCCGGGGGAACGGGCGCAGCCGCGGGCCTGGCCTGGCCGGGGGTTCCCGCGGGGGTGCTGGCGGGCTGGTGGACCGGGAATCGAGCGGGCTCGGCCAGTGCCTGTGCCGGACCCGCGGGCGGTGCCGGCGCGGGGGCCGGGTCTGCGGGCGGTGCCGGGGGGTGAGCCGGGGCCTGCGGGGAGCTGAACAGGGCGCGGGCCTGCGAGGCCAGGATCCGCCCTGCCGGGAGCCGCGCCTGCCCGGGGGCCGTGCCCGGTCCGGCGGTGAGCGCGGCCGCGGGGCTGGCCGGCGGCCGTGCCAGGCCCGGATCGCCGTGCCGATCCGGGTGCGGTGCGCAGCCGGTCT
>CAMCQD010000441.1 GCA_945876925.1 uncultured Dermatophilus sp. | reverse complement strand
ACACCCGCTCTAGGAAGTCGTCCAGCGCGGCACCGGGCGGCACCGGGTCAGCACCATCACCGGCGGCTGAGCCGCCGTCCAGGAACTCACCGGTGAACGCTCCATCGGGGGCGCGGACCAGCCCGGCCTCGGCCTGCTCGTCGAATTCGCGGGCCACCGAGACGAGTTCGGCGAGGTTGTCCAGCCGGGTCTCGTCCTGGGGGTCGCGGCTGCCGCGCAGCTCCCCGGCATAGCCGGTCTGGTCGAGCACGGCCTCCAGCAGGGTGGCCACCCCGGCGCCGCTCTCACGCACCGACCGCAGCGACTCCAGCAGACCGGTGAATCCCCCGATCGCCCGGGCCGACCGGGTGGCCATCCCGGGGATGTCACCGGCGGCGGCCAGGGCCGCGATGAACGGGATGCGCTCACGCTGAGCGTAGTCGGCGACCAGCGCCTCGGCCCGCTCCCCGATGCCGCGTTTGGGCACGTTGAGGATCCGGCGCAGGCTGACGGTGTCAGCCGGGTTGGCGATCACCCGCAGGTAGGCCAGCGCGTCCTTCACCTCGCGGCGCTCGTAGAACCGCGTGCCGCCGACGACCTTATACGGCAGCCCGACCCGGACCAGCACCTCTTCCAGCGCCCGCGACATGGCGTTCGTCCGGTAGAACACCGCGATGTCGCCCGGGCGGGCCTGGCCGTGGTCCATGAGGTCGTCGATCCGCCGGGCCACGAAAGCCGCCTCGTCATGCTCGGAGTCGGCGACGTAACCGGTGATGGGGCTGCCCTCGCCCAGGTCGCTCCACAGCCGTTTGGGGCGCCGCTGGCTGTTGCGGGCGATGACCGCGTTGGCGGCGCTGAGGATGGTCTGGGTGGAGCGGTAGTTCTGCTCCAGCACGATCGTCGCCGCTTGCGGGTAATCCTGCTCGAACTCAACGATGTTGCGGATGGTCGCGCCCCGGAAGGCGTAGATCGACTGATCGGCGTCGCCGACGACGACCAGCTCGGCCCCCGGCAGCCCCGCCCCGGGTTCCGGGCTGCCGTCACCGGCCGCGGGGACCGGGCTGGCCAGCTCGCGGACGAGCACGTACTGCGCGTGGTTGGTGTCCTGGTATTCGTCGACCAGGATGTGCCGGAAGCGCCGCCGGTAGTACCCGGCCACGTCCGGGAATGCCTGGAGCAGATGGACGGTGGCCATGATGAGGTCATCGAAGTCGAACGCGCTGGCCGCCTGGAGCCGCTGCTGGTACAGCGCGTACACCTCGGCCAGCTGGGCATCGGCCGGGTCGGCGCCATCGGCCCGGGCCCGCGCGGCGAAGGTCTCGTGGTCGATGAGCTCATTCTTGAGATTGCTGACCTGGTGGCTGAACCGGCGCGGCGGGAACCGCTTCGGGTCCAGGTCGAGGTCGCGCAGCACCATCGCCATGAGGCGCTGGCTATCGGCGGCGTCGTAGATGGAAAAACCGCTGCGCATCCCGATCGTGCCGGCCTGGGCCCGCAGGATGCGCACGCAGGCCGAATGGAACGTGCTCACCCACATGAAACGGGCCCGGGGGCCGACGAGCTGCTCGACCCGATCGCGCATCTCACCGGCTGCCTTGTTGGTGAACGTAATCGCCATGATCTGCCCCGGCGCCGCCCCCCGCTCCCCGAGCAGGTGGGCGATCCGGTGGGTGAGCACGCGGGTCTTACCCGAGCCGGCCCCGGCGACGATGAGCAGCGGAGGGCCCTGGTGGATGACGGCGGCCCGCTGGGCGTCGTTGAGGCCGGCCAGCAGCCGGTCAGCGCCGCGCCCAGCTCGCCCCGCAGGAGCGGCGTCCGCCGGCGGGGACCAGGGACCCCCGGGGCCTGGTTCTTCCAGCGCCCACAGCGGCACCCCCCGGGAATCGACGGCACCGCCGGCAGGAGGCGGGGGCTCGCTTGCCGGAGACGGGGCCGGCCCGGCTGCGCCCGCGGTGGTCAGGTCGAAGGAGACGTTCTCGAACAGCTTGCTCATCGTGCCGCCAACTCTATGCGTGCCCGGCCTGCGGCGTCCTCTCACGCCAGGCCGGCGGGCGGGGGCGGCTCAGTTCCCGCCCGCCCTGGGCGCAGAGATCCCGGCGCGCGGAACGCGATCCGCCTGAGGCAGCCCGCGACCAGGCCCGGCAGGCGGGCTCAGGCGGATCAGAGCAGGTGCCGGTGCATCGCCCAGGCGGTCAGCTCATGCCGGGAGGACAGCTGCAGCTTGCGCAGCACGCTGGACACGTGCGTCTCCACGGTCTTGATCGAGATGAACAGCTCCCGGGCCACCTCCTTGTACTGGTAACCGCGCGCGATCAGCCGCATCACCTCGCGCTCACGGGCGGTGAGCCGGTCCAGTTCCTCGTCGACCTCGGCGATCTCGCCCGCCGCGGCACCGAACGCGTCCAGCACGAACCCGGCCAGGCGCGGACTGAACACGGCATCGCCCTCGGCTACCCGCTGGATGGCCGAGACCAGGTCACGCGGCGAGATGGTCTTGGTGACATAGCCGCGGGCACCCGCCCGGATAGTGGCGATGACGTC
>CAMCQD010000440.1 GCA_945876925.1 uncultured Dermatophilus sp. | reverse complement strand
GTATGGCCTACAACGAAGAAGACCTGCACCGCATCGCCGGTGCCGGCATCCAGTTCGCTGCCCGGGGCAGTCACCCGGGTGGCAATGATCGAGTCGATCCGGTGCTTGCGCCCGGCCATCCGGTCGGCGGTCAGCTCGATCCCCCCGATCACGGCGGAGGAGCCGAGGATCGGCACCCGGCCGATGGTCTTCGCCAGCAGCCCGCCCACGGTGTCGACGTCACCTGCCTCGTCCTCGCTGAACTCCACGCCGAACAGCCCGGCCAGGTCGTCCACGTGCATCCGGGCGGGCAGCCGGAACCTGCCCTCGCCCAGCGGCTCGACTCCGGGCTCGTCCGGGTCGTGCTCGTCGGAAATCTCCCCGACGATCTCCTCGATGATGTCCTCGATGGTGACCAGCCCGGCGGTGCCGCCGTACTCGTCGAGCACGATCGCCATGTGCGTCTGGTCGCGCTGCATCTCGGTGAGCAGCAGGTCGGCGGACTTGCTCTCGGGCACGAACGGCACCGGCCGCATGAGGCTCGTGACCGGCAGCCGGCCAGCGTCAAGGTCGTTGTGCACCCGGGCGGCGACGTCCTTGAAGTACAGCAGGCCCAGCGGATCGTCGGTGCTCTCGCCGATCACCGGCACCCGGGAGAACCCGCTGCGCAGGAACAGCGACATGGCCTGGCTGAGGGTCTTGTGGCGGCTGATGGCGATCATGTCGGTGCGCGGCACCATGACCTCGCGCACCACCGTGTCCCCCAGGTCGATCACCGAGTGCAGCATGGTGCGCTCGGATTCCTCGATGATCCGCGACTCCCCGGCCAGGTCGACCAGGTCGCGCAGCTCGGCCTCGGAATCGAATGGCCCGTAACGGTACCCCTTTCCGGGGGTGACCGCGTTGCCCAGGAGGATGAGCAGCCGCGACAGCGGCGAGAGCACCTTGCGCAGCCGCACGATCCCCGGGGCCGCGGCCAGCGCGATGGCCTCGGCATGCTGCTGGCCCAGCGTCACCGGGCTGACCCCGGCGATGACGAAGGAGGCGATCACCAGCACCCCGATCGAGGTGGCCAGCACCTGCCAGGTCTGGGTGAACAGCCCCGCGAAGGTCATGGTCGCCAGCACTGCCGCGGTCATCTCCAGGGTGACCCGGGTGAACGAGGTGACCGACAGGTGGGCGGCGCTGTCCTGGATGATCCGGAGCAGCTTGGCCGAGCCGCGGCGCCCGTCCTCGGCCAGATCGCGCGCATGCCCCGGCGAGATCCGCCGGATGGCCGCGTCCGCCGCGGCGAGCAGGTACGTCAGCAGCAGGCAGAGCACCACGCCCGCGACGAACCAGGGATTCATCGCGGGCCGGCCTCGCGTCCGGCCAGGAAGGTGAGCAGCAGGGTGCGCTGCAGGTCGAACATCTCCTTCTCCTCGGCCTCGGTCGCATGATCGAACCCGAGCAGGTGCAGGATGCCGTGAGTGAGCAGCAGGAGCACCTCCTCGGCGGTGGTGTGGCCCGCGGCGGCGGCCTGCGCGCTCGCCACCTGCGGGCAGATAACCACGTCCCCGAGCATGCCCTCGACCGGCTCGGTGCCCTCCGTGCCGGGGGTGAGCTCGTCCATCGGGAAGCTCATCACGTCCGTGGGGCCGTCCAGGTCCATCCAGGCCACGTGCAGCGCGGTCATCGCCTCCGGACCGACCAGCCGGATGCACAGCTCGGCGCGCGGATGCACCCGCATCTGGTCCAGGACGTACCGGGCGCATGCGAGCAGCTCGAGTTCGTCTACGACGACATCGGTCTCGTTGAGGACGTCGATGCTCATGGCCTGGCTCCCGGTCCCGTGCGTCCCCGCCGGGCGGCGTCCCAGCGCCCGTAGGCGTCGACGATCTCGCCGACCAGGCGGTGCCGCACGACATCGGCCGAGGACAGGTATTCGACGTGGACGTCGTCGATGCCGCCGAGGATCTGCTGCACGACGCGCAGCCCCGAGGTGGTCCCGCCGGGCAGGTCGACCTGGGTGACGTCGCCGGTGACGACGATCTTGCTGCCGAACCCCAGTCGGGTGAGGAACATCTTCATCTGCTCGGGGGTGGTGTTCTGGGCCTCGTCCAGGATGATGAACGAGTCGTTGATAGTCCGCCCGCGCATGAACGCCAGCGGCGCCACCTCCACCGTCCCGGTGGCCATGAGCCGCGGGATCGAATCGGGGTCGACCATGTCGTGCAGCGCGTCGTACAGCGGCCGCAGGTACGGGTCGATCTTGTCCGACAGGGTGCCGGGCAGGAAGCCGAGCCGCTCCCCAGCCTCGACGGCCGGGCGGGTGAGGATGATCCGGTTGATCTCGCGGGCCTGCAGCGCAGCCACCGCCTTGGCCATGGCCAGGTACGTCTTGCCCGTGCCGGCCGGACCGATGCCGAACACGACGGTGTGCTCGCCGATCGCGTCGACGTAGCGCTTCTGGCCGGCCGTCTTGGGCCGGATGGTGCGTCCCCGGCTGGAGACGATGCTCGTGGTGAGCACATCGGCGGGGCGTTCGCGATCGTGGTCGCGCAGC
>CAMCQD010000439.1 GCA_945876925.1 uncultured Dermatophilus sp. | reverse complement strand
GCGTGGTCGGCGTGGGGCGGCTCGCCGGGGAGGTCGCTGACGGGCAGGTCGCCTGGGCGCGCGACACCCGCTCGATGGTGCTCACCTTGCTGCTGCTGGTGGCAAGCCTGAATATCGCCTTGTTCGTGTTCAACCTCATTCCGCTGGTGCCCCTGGATGGCGGGCACATCGCCGGGGCTGCCTGGGAGGGGAGCAAACGGGTCTTCGCCCGGATCACCCGCCGGCCTGACCCTGGGTACGTTGATGTTGCCCGGGCGATGCCGCTGGCGTACGGGATGACGCTGGTGCTCCTGGCGATGGGGGCGCTGCTCATCTACGCCGATATCGTCGCCCCGCTCAAGCTGTAGCGTCCCGGCGGCTTGGCGCCGGGGTGGCTGTGGCCTGGCGTCCCGGGGGGGGAGGCCTGCCTTCCCGGAGGGCCGTCCCGGGTCTGCCGGGCGGCGGGGCGGCTGGCTGTCCGGGGTGTAGCCGCAGGGCTGGGAGTGGCGTGGTGTCGTGGGGGTAGCGATCGGAAGTATCCCGTTTCCGGGGGCGCGTGCGCGTTTACGCAGGTGAATGTGCGCAGGAGCCGGGGAAAGGGATACTTGGGATCGCTACGTCTGCCGGACACCCCCGGCGCTGGGCTCCCGGAGACGGGGTCTGCGGGTGGCTGGTGCCTGAATCGCCGCGGGTTTCGTGGGGGCGTTGTTAGCTGGCTCCGGCCGTGATGAGGGCGGGTTGTTCAGGGCGGGTCCCGGGGAGCGGGATCTGGTCCGGTAGCCGGGCTGCCGGGGCGCATTGTGACATCCTGGTCGCCGTGCCAGCCACCCCTGCCGCCACCCCCGCTCAGCCCGCCCCCGGTGAAGGCGAGATAGCCCCCGGGGATTTCCGGCTCGATCCGGGTTCCCGGCGGGTGTACCTCGGGCTCGTCCTCGGGATGCTGGTCGCCTCGATCAGCCAGACCATCGTCTCCCCGGCGATGCCGCGCATCGTCGCCGAACTGGGCGGCATGGAGCATTACAGCTGGCTGGCCACCGGGGCGATGCTCGTCTCGGCGGTGACCGTGCCGACCGTCGGCAAACTATCCGACCTGTACGGACGGCGCCGGTTCTACCTGGGCGGGCTAGCGGTCTTCATGGCCGGCTCGGCGCTCTCCGGCGCGGCCACGAACTTCTGGTTCCTCATCGCCGCCCGGATGGTGCAGGGACTGGGCATGGGCACGATCATGCCGCTGGCGCAGACCATCGTCGGTGACATCATCCCGCCCCGGTACCGCGGTAAATACCAGGGCATCATGGGGTCGATCTTCGGGGTCACCAGCATCGCCGGGCCGCTGGCCGGCGGCTGGATCACCGACGAACTGGGCTGGCGCTGGCTGTTCTACATCGCCTTGCCGTTCGGGCTGGTGGCCTTCGGCTTCATCTGGCGCTTCCTGCGCATCCCGCACCAGCGCCGGGACGCCCCCGTGGACATCACCGGGTTCATCACCCTCCCGGCGGCCCTGGTCGTCATCCTGCTCGCCACCTCCCTGGGCGGCACCACCCTGCCCTGGGGGTCCTCGCAGATCGCGGGCATGTACGCCGCCGGAGGCGTGCTGCTGGCGGCATTCGTCATCACCGAGCGCCGCGCCGCCGAGCCGGTCATTCCGCTGCGGCTGTTCCGCAGCAGCGTGTTCACCTGCGCCAACATCGCCAACCTCGCGGTGGCCATGCTGATGTTCGGGGTGATGGTGTACGTGCCGGTGTTCGCCCAGGGCGTGCTCGGCTTCACCGCCTCCGAGTCAGGCATGGCGCTGGTGCCGATGAGCGCAGCCATGGTGGTCATGTCGCTCGCCTCCGGCATGGCGATCACCCGGACCGGCCGGTACAAGGCCATCACCCTGACGGGCATCGCCGTCATGGGCGCCGGGCTGTGGCTGCTCACCCGGCTCGGCCCGCAGTCGCACACCCTGGAACTATCTGGCGCGGTAGCGGTGTTCGGCGTCGGCCTGGGCATGTGCCAGCAGGTGTTCACCCTCGTCGTGCAGAACATCGTGCAGCGGCGCGACCTGGGCGTCGCCACCGCGACTACCCAGTTCTTCCGCAGCTCCGGCGCGACCATCGGGGTGGCCCTGTTCGGCTCGGTGATGTCCTCCCAGACCGCCCCCGCCATCGCCGCCCGGCTGCCCGAGGGCACCGCCGCCGGCGAGGCCGCCGGGATCGACGCCGGCTCGGTACTGGACCCCTCGGCGCTGGCCGGGCTGCCCGGCCCGCTCGTCCAGGCGGTGCGCTACGGGCTGGGTGACGCCCTGCACCTGGTGTTCCTGTCAGCGCTGCCGCTGGCCGTGCTCGCCTTCGTGGCGGCGGCCTGCGTCAAGCCGGTCCCGCTGCGCACCACCATGCAGAGCCCGCAGGACTCCGGCCGCCAGATGCTCGACACGATGAGCCAGACCTCCGGCCAGGACATCGTCCAGCCGCTGCCGCGCTCAGTCAGCATCGGCCGCACGGACGAGCGCATCCTCGGGATGCGGGCCGCCATCCTCAGCGCCTCGGCGGCGCACCCGGAG
>CAMCQD010000438.1 GCA_945876925.1 uncultured Dermatophilus sp. | reverse complement strand
GACCGGGAACTGGGTCAGCCCGCGCCGGATGCGCCACGGGTGCTTGGCGTACAGGCGGGCGCGGGCCTCGCCGTACTGGAAGGCGCGGCGCAGGCGGCGCCGGGGGCTGCCCCAGTCGTGGCTGATCACGGCGCCGGGCACGTTGCGGATGCGCATCCCGGCGCGGTTGAGCCGCCAGGTGAAGTCGACGTCGGAGCCGTACTGGAACGATTCGTCGAAGCCGCCGATCTGGTCGTAGGCGGCCCTGGTGACGGCGAAGTTGATCGTCGGGCATTCGGCGAGGAACTCCTCGTCGTGCCCGGCGTACGGCGAGGGCCCGTCCCGGCCGGTGGTCCGCCCGGCGGCGGCCTCGGCCTGCCCGGAGCGGATCGGCTCGAGCAGCCGGTCCAGCCAGCCCGGCGCGGGCAGGCAGGAGGCGTCGGTGAAGGCGATGATGCCGGCCCGGGCGGCGGCCACCCCGGTGTTGCGCTGCTGGGGGATGGTGACTGTCGCGGGCACCGGGTCGAAGTCGATCCAGCGCACGTCCGGGTACGCGGCGGCGACCGAGTCGAACCGGTGCGCCGAGGCGTCGACGACGACGATCTCGAACGGGTCCGACGCGGCGTGGGCGCTCATCGCCTCGATGGTCTGTTCGATAGCGGGGTCGTCCTTGTTGATGAGGACGACGGAGACGGCGGGTTTCATCGGTAAACCTCCGCGGAACCGTTGCTGTAGACGCGTGACTTGTAGGTGGAGAGGAACTGCTCGGGGAAGGTGAAGATGGTGCGCACCCCGCGGGCCGATACCCGCGCGGCGCGCCCGTGCACGTTCTCGGTGGTGGCGAGCACGTACGCGCGCTGGTCGAGGGTGTACGGGGTGAGCTCGGGGAACAGGCCGCGCCTGAACCGGGGCGATTCGCGCAGCAGGAGCACCCCGTAGGCGTCGGTGAAGACCATGTCGTCGAAGCGGTAGCGGCTGCCCAGCCACGCCGCCGCGGCCCGGTCCCCGGGCGTGCTGCGGTAACGGCGGGCGTGCTCGCCGTCGGCGATGAGGTGACCGGCGTCCCGGTCGGTGAGGACCGCGTCGAATCCGGCGCTGCTGGCGGTCAGCGCGGTGAGGAGGACGGCGAGCACGGCCGTCGCCGGCAGCCGGGGCAGCTTCCGGCGGGCTTCGCGCAGCAGCCAGGTGGCCAGCACCGCGAGCGCGATGCCCAGCACGAGCGCGGTCTGGGCGAGCAGCCGCTCGGGGTTGTATGACTGGGCCAGGGCCGAGCTGAACCGGGTCACCGCGGTGACGGCGAGGGCGGCCAGGGCGACGCAGGTGACGTCGAGCGGGACGTCCGCGCCGGGTAGCCGGCGCAGCACGTGCCATGCCCGGCCTGGCTGCCGGGGACGGCCCCGGGGGAGCAGCGCGGCCAGGAGCAGCACGATGACCCCGGCGGCCATGAGGACGTTGGCCAGCTGGCGCAGCACCGTGTAGCCGAAGAGCACCGCCGGCCCGGCCGCCGCCATCGGGCCGGCGTGCGCGGGCGGCTCGGCGGGCTGCGCCCCGGCGATGAATTCGCGTTGCAGCGGGGGTGAGTAGACCTGCTTCCAGGGGCGCATCCCGGCGTCGGTCAGGGTGGAGAAGAAGTACTCCGCGGGGGTGCCGCTGCGGGCGTCCATTCCCCGCAGGAACCGCTCCAGGGCCCCGCCGTGCTGGTCGTCGAGCCCGGCTGAGACCGCGACCTGGGCCGACACGGCCTGCACGTTGCCCGAGGATTGCGTGTACACGGTGTTCCAGCCCAGGGTCGCGGCGGTGAGCACGGCGAGCACGGTGAGCGATCCGGTGCGCGGCAGCTGCCGGGCGGCCTGGGAATACCGCCGGATGAGGTAGGCCGCGATGGCCCCGCCGGCGAGGATGCTCACCGTGATGTACGCCGTCGTGTAGTGCGTCACCGCCAGGGTCACGGCCAGCAGGCAGGCGAACGCGATCGTGCCGCGGTGGCGTGCCGCCGCTGGCGCACCGCCGGCCGGGAGCGCGGGGAACACGGTGAGCATGAGCGCGGCGAAGATGAGCAGTCCGGTCTCCTGCCGGGCCACGCTGGCGAGCTGCCACAGCGCCTGCGGCATGAGGCCCGCTAGCACGGTCGCCGCGAACGCGGCCCGTTCCGGGGCGAACCGGCGGATGAAGAGGAACATCCCGGCCTGGTACAGCGCGAGCGCGACCGGTGCCACCGTGGTGAAGAAGACGATGAGCTGGCTGCCGGTGATCGTGCTCAGCGTGACCGGCAGCGAGGTGATGCTCAGCATGGCGCCGTACGCGTCGCCGGGGGTGCGCGTCCACCGCCCGGCTTCCAGCGTGCGGACCGCCCAGCCGTATTCCTGGTGGATGTCGTACCCGTACAGCTGCCCGGTGCGCTGGGAGAACGCGTAGGTGATGCACAGCGTGAACGCGAACAGCAGCCAGGGCCGGGCCCGGCGGGCTAGCTCCCGGTCGAGGGTCCCGGCGGTGATCACGCCCGCCGCGAGCACCGCCAGGACGGCCGCGGTCAGCGCGGGGCTGCCCGTGGAGTCCAGCAGGGCCGCCCCGGCCGA
>CAMCQD010000437.1 GCA_945876925.1 uncultured Dermatophilus sp. | reverse complement strand
AGGAGCCTCTGGCCGGATCCCCCGCTGAGGAGGCCGTAGCAGTAGCAGGCGAGGCGGATGCTGACGGTCCCGGGGACGAGGCCGCGGCGGAGGCGCCGGAGGCCGGGCCGGACTTTGCGGACACGCCGGACACGGCGGAGGACACGGCAGCTCCGGCGGACGCCGCTGCGGCCGGCCCGGCAGATGCGGGCGCGGACCCGGCCGAGCAGCTCAAGTCCGAGCTGCGCTTCCTTGAGGGCGACTGGTACGTCATCCACTCCTACGCGGGCTACGAGAACCGCGTGAAGCAGAACCTCGAGCAGCGCGCCCAGTCGCTCAACCTGGAGGAGTACATCTTCCAGGCCGAGGTGCCGATGGAGCAGGTCACCGAGATCAAGAACGGCCAGCGCAAGACCGTACGCCGGGTTCGCATCCCCGGGTACGTGCTGGTCCGCATGGAGCTGACCGACGAGAGCTGGGGAGCTGTGCGGCACACGCCCGGCGTCACCGGTTTCGTCGGCAACGCCTACTCCCCGGTGCCGCTGAGCCTGGATGAGGTCGTCTCCATGCTCGCCCCGGCCATCGAGCAGAAGGCCGCCGCCGAGCCGGCCGCTGCCAGGCCCGCGGCTGCGGGTGCCACCGCCTCGGCCCCTGCGGTCGATTTCGAGGTAGGGGAGTCGGTCACCGTCATGGAGGGCCCGTTCGAGACCCTGCCCGCCACGATTTCCGAGATCATCCCCGAGGCTGCCAAGCTGAAGGTGCTCGTTTCGATCTTCGGCCGGGAGACCCCGGTCGAGCTGTCGTTCAACCAGGTCGCCAAGATCTGAAACGACGGCGCCCGGCCGCCTGCGAGGGCGGCCTGCAACCGGGTCATCGCCCAGGGCGTGGGCCCACGACAGCAAGGACAGTGAATGCCTCCTAAGAAGAAGGTCGCCGGCTTCATCAAGCTGCAGATCCAGGCCGGTGCCGCGACGCCGGCCCCGCCGGTCGGCCCGGCGCTGGGTCAGCATGGCGTCAACATCATGGAGTTCGTCAAGGCGTACAACGCCGCGACGGAGTCCCAGCGCGGCAATGTCATCCCGGTGGAAATCACGGTCTACGAGGACCGTTCGTTCACCTTCATCACCAAGACGCCGCCGGCCGCGGAGCTGATCAAGAAGGCCGCGGGGGTGGCTAAGGGCTCCGGCGAGCCGCACAAGACCAAGGTCGCCAAGCTCACCACCGAGCAGGTGCGCGCTATCGCCGAGCAGAAGATGCAGGATCTCAACGCCAATGACATCGACGCGGCGGCCAGGATCATCGTCGGCACCGCTCGCTCGATGGGTATCACCGTCGAGTGAGCCGGCGCTGATTTGCCTGAGCCGCCGGTAGCGGACCAGGATTGACGTGGACCGGGCCCTGCGCCCGGTCCACGTAACGTATCTCCCGGACGGTCCGGGCGGTACGTGCCGCCGGGGCAATCGCCCCGGCGGAGTGGGAGGGCCACGCGCCGGCCCGCACCACGAATCTTCAGGGCCATCCCGGCTCCGGCTGCCCCGCGCGGGGCAGCCGCCGATCTCGAGGAGCAGTAATGAAGCGCAGCAAGGCATACCGCGCCGCCGCCGAGCGGATCGCGGGCCGCACGTATTCCCCGCTGGAGGCCATCCGGGTCGCCAAGGAGACCGCGACGAAGAAGTTCGACGCCACGGTCGAGGTCGCCCTGCGGCTGGGCGTCGACCCGCGCAAGGCCGACCAGATGGTCCGCGGCACGGTCAACCTGCCCAACGGCACCGGTAAGACTGCCCGCGTGCTGGTGTTCGCCACCGGCGCCAACGCCGAGGCCGCCACCGCAGCCGGGGCCGACTACGTCGGCTCGGACGACCTGGTGCAGCGCATCCAGGGCGGCTGGCTCGACTTCGACGCCGTCGTCGCCACCCCCGACCTCATGGGCAAGGTGGGGCGCCTGGGCAAGATCCTGGGTCCGCGGGGCCTCATGCCCAACCCCAAGACCGGCACCGTCACCATGGATGTCGCCAAGGCCGTCACCGACATCAAGGGCGGCAAGATCGAATTCCGGGTCGACCGGCACGCGAACCTGCATTTCATCATCGGCAAGGTCTCGTTCACCGATAAGGCGCTGCTGGAGAACTACGCCGCCGCCGTCGAGGAGATCGCCCGGCTCAAGCCCTCGGCTAGCAAGGGCCGCTACGTCACCAAGGCGACCCTGGCGACCACGACCGGCCCGGGCATCCCGATCGACCTGGCCAAGACCCGCGAGGTGACCTACGAGGACTGACCCTCCGGCCGGCCTGACTGCCGCGATGGCGCCGCTTCCCACCTGGGGAGCGGCGCCATCGCCGTGCCCGGGGGCCTGTACTGGCGCAGGTGCCGGGAGCGGTCCGGGGGGCGATTTGGGCTCAGCCAGGCGCTCGCGTAGCATTTTCCGTGACCCATGACCGCCGGTCGTGGTGGCCGGGTTCCGTGCTCGCTGCGGATCGCATCCTGGATGCGCGTGCGCAGCTGATCGCGGGGACCGGTCCTCACCGAAGAGCCCGTTCCAGGGCGACCTGCGCAGGCCGAGAACAGAACACGTGACCACCGCG
>CAMCQD010000436.1 GCA_945876925.1 uncultured Dermatophilus sp. | reverse complement strand
AGTCTCATTCCAACTTCCGCTGGCACCACCTGGGGTTGATGTACAGGTGATGAGCCGAGGAACATCAACTGGTCCTTGGCTGAGTCGAAGGCCGGGATCATCGTGCCCGCGGGAGGCGAGGATTGCCGTGTCGTCGGTGACGCTGCGGAGTTCGAGGCGACGCGTGGAGTCCGGCTCGTCCGATAAGACCGTCGGCCGGGAGCTTCCCGGCGACCACCAGAGCAGCTGGTGCGGTCTGAGGGAGCTGTCCCGGCGAATCCAGAGAATCCCGCATCCGAAGGCGCGCACACGAGGTGAGACGGGAGCTTCGTCATACACGAGTTCGATGACGTTGGCGGCGGCGGTGTAGATCCGGATGCGGTAGTTCTCGTCGCCATCGGTGTCGCCGATGACGGCGAACATGCTGTGACCTGCTGCTGGAACCAGTGTCTCTCGGGGTTGGAGCGTGATCGTCTCGGTGATCCCGGCACCAGTGGGAGTCTGAAGCCGGATAGTCTGGACGCGCTCGTGCGACATCGGCGGTGGTTCCTGCGCGTGAGGCCGGAGTGTTTCGAGTGCGCGCAGGTGTCCGGCGAGATCACGGATGTGCGGCTCGATGATGCCGACGGCAGTCCAGCCCATCAGGTTCCCTGCTCTCGCAGTTCTGCGCCTGGCCCGTCGCGGAGCGGTGCGATCGCCGGGATGGCCAGAATGACGAAGAGCAGGAACCACGAGGCGACCAATCCGAGCAGCATGCTCGGCAGCGGCCACACCACGGCGGAGGCCCCGTCGAGAACAGCCGCCGACACGAAGGCGCAGACCAGTCCGCCGGTGACCACGGGAACGACTGCCGTGACCGCGGCGGCTAGGGACATCGCGAAGCTTTCCGCCGCGATGAGGATGCGGACCTGTCCTGCGTGCATGCCAGCTGCCTGGAGCAAGGCGATCTCGCGTCCGCGTCCGCGGGCCGACAGCGCGACCACGGCCGCGCTCGTGGCGAGCATCGACACGGCGACGACGGCAACGAGCGTCCGCACATCGGTCAGGTTCGTCGGTGTGCCGGGTTGAAGGATCTGGGTCATCGCGGCCACCGAGCTCACAGCGCACAGCAACAGGCCGATGCCCCCGAGGCCGGCAGCCAGTGGGGCGATCGTCGTGGTGCTGACTTGTGCTCGTGCTGCCGCGGCGCGAGTACCCAGCGCCGGTACCACCAGTCCCGTACTCGTGAAGAGCTTGTGGAGGAGCCAGAAGACGAACCTGACGATCTCGGGGCACAGCAGGTAGACGGTGATCAGCGCACTGCCACCGGCGTTGACTGCGAGGTTGAACATCGGACCGGGGCCGGTGGAACCGAGTTGGGAGGCGAAGCTCGAAGCCACGACAAGGGCGGCGGCAACCATCAGGAAGAAGAATCCTCCGATGATCCGGAAGACTGTAGAGATGGTGCGCCGCTCCGGCTGGTGGAATGTGCGCAGAGCGACGCTGGGTTGGATGCGGGATGCTCGCCGGGCGGGCATCAGCCCGCCGACCATCGCCGTGACGACGCCGACGATAACGATCGCAACAGGGGCCCAAGGAGCGATGGTGAATCCCGGCAGGTCAACGGTGGCAGACACTTCCGTATTGAACGCCGGTATCGCCCAGAAGCCCAGGAGGGTCGAGGCGAGGGCGCCGGGGATCGCACCGCAGAGACTCACGATGACCAGGACAAGTAACGCGGATAGGAACACTGCTCGTGGAGATGCCCCGAGCAGGAGCCAGAGCGCGTGTGAGTGGCGGGTCGCTTGGACACTTGCGCGGCCGACCACGGTCAGAGCGACCCAGGAGACGAGGGCAATCACCGTGTAGATGGTGACCGAGAGGATCTGGAACTCGGCGAGAGGGACGCCCGCGCTGGCGACGGCGTCACGGAACTGCGGTGTGGTCGTCCAGGCGAACTGATGGACGCAGAGGCCGATCATCGTCGCGATCACGGCGACGACCGCAATGGCGGGTGTCCATTGCCGCCATTCGTCGGCGAACATTCTCAGAACATAGCGTTGCATGTGCTCAGGCTCCGAGACCAGACATGATGCCCAGCAGCTCCTGGCTGGTGGTGCGACCGATGGTGTCAACGGTGCGGCCGTCGTGCATCACGATGACGGTGTCGGCGAAGGCTGCGGCCTCCAGATCGTGGGTGACCATGACGATCATCTGCCCCTCGTCTGCCATCCGCCTCAGGGTGTGCAGGACGATAGCGGTGCTTTGGGAATCCAGCGCGCCTGTCGGTTCGTCGGCGAAGACGATGCTCGGGCGTCGCGCGAGAGCCCGGCACAACGCGGTCCGTTGTTGTTCGCCGCCGGAGAGGGTCCGTGCTAGTGCACGGCATCGATGACCGAGACCGAATGACTCGATGAGATGGGTGACCGTGTCGCGGGGGGCTTTTGCCCGATCAAGCTGGAAGGGAAGCGTGATGTTCTCCTCGACGGTGAGGAAGGGAACGAGGTTGTACTGCTGGAAGACGAATCCGATATCGGTTCGGAGCATGCTCGCGCGTCGGCTCGCCGATTGGCGGTAGATGTCTTGCCCGTTAATGGTGACCGTCCCCGA
>CAMCQD010000435.1 GCA_945876925.1 uncultured Dermatophilus sp. | reverse complement strand
GCTCCATCGATGTGGCCGCGGCCATCAGCGAGGTGCTGGCGGCACCCGCCGCGGCCGCCCAGGCGGCCCCGTGAACCGGACCCTGCCCGCCGGGCCGCCGGACGCCCCGGCGCCGTCGCAGCAGGCCCCGGGCACGCAGGACCAGTCCGCCCCCGGGCCCGGGACGCGGCCGGCGGCCCCCTCGGTGCGCTCACTGGCGTGGAACACGATCCTCAACTACGCGAGCTTCATCTTCGTGTCCCTCACCGGGTTCGTCCTCACCCCGGTCCTGCTGCACCACGTCGGCGACACCCGGATGGGGATCCTCACCCTCACCACGGCGATCAGCTCCTACGCCGCAGTGCTCGACTTCGGGCTGGGCATCTCGACCATGCGGGCAATCTCCGAGCGGGCCGGCCAGGCCGGCCGGACCGGGCTGTGCCAGCTGGTGTCCTCCGTGTTCGCGGTGTACCTGCTCATCGCCGCGGGGATCCTCGTGGCCGGGCTGGCGGCGGTGCCGTCGGCTGCCGGGCTGTTCGGCATCCCGGCCGGGGCGGCCGGGGAGTTCCGTGCCACGTTCATCCTCGCGGTGCTGTCGGTGTCGCTGTCCTTCCCGCAGGCGATCCTCACCGCGGTGCTCAACGGGCTGCGCGACTACGCCGTCCAGAACGTGTTCGTCATCGGCTACACCACGGTGACCTTCGGCGGGACGCTGCTGCTGCTGCACCGCGGGCACGGCATCGTGGCGGTCGCGGCCCTGACCCTGGCCGCCATGCTGGCCCAGTTCGCGATCAAGGCGATCGTCGTGGCCCGGCGGCACGGGGTCGTCATCCGCCCGGGCCTGATGAGCCGGCGCCACCTGGCCGCCGTCCGCTCCACGGCGGGGCCGGTCTTCGTGGTGAGCGTCGCCGCCAAGGTCATCGCCGACACCGACGTGGTCGTCGCGGGCGCGGTGCTCGGCCCGGCCGCGGTCGCCGCCTACCAGGTCGCCCTCAGCCTGGGAACGGTGCTGCGCCGGGTCGGCGAGCAGCTCAATGTCATCGTCCTCACCACCAGCGCGCAGCTGCACAGCCGCGGCGACCGGCGACGGCTCGCCACGTTGTTCCTGGAGGCGTACCGGATCACCGCGCTGGTGCTGGCCCCGGCTGCGGCGATCATCATCGTGGTGGCGCCGCAGTTCCTGCGGCTGTGGGTCGGCGCGGACATGGCCGCCCGCAGCACCACCACCCTCATCGTGCTAGCGGTGGCGATGACGCTGATGGCGCTGCAGGGAACCGTGGCCCAGACCCTCATCGCCGCCGGCTGGCAGAAACTCGTCGCAGCCGTCGCAGCCGGCGAAGCCGCCGGGAACCTCGTGCTATCGGTGCTGCTGGCCCGGCAGCTGGGCCTGGCCGGGGTGGCGCTGGGCACGCTCATCCCCGCCGTCATCGCCCTCACCGTGCTCAGCGTGAGCGCGGCCCGCGGCCTGCTCGGCATCCCGCTGAGCCAGCTGGGACGCGTCCTGGCCGTGCCCGCGGCCACCTCCGTGGCCTTCGCCGTGCCCGGGGTGGCCTTCGGGCGGGATCTGCTGACCGGGCTGGGCATGATCCCGCTGATCGGCGTGTGCGCCCTGGTGTTCTGCGCCTGGACCGGCGCGGCCCTGTTCGGCCCGCCCGCCTCGCGGGAACGCTACCGGCAGGTGCTGCCGTGGACCGCCTGAGCGCCCGGAACCGAAGGGAACCCGCTTCGTGACCTCGATCATCATCCCGGCCTGCGATGAGGCCCGGGTCATCGGGCACTGCCTGCGCGCCCTGCTGAACGCGCAGGGACCCGCCGTGGCGCGCCCGCGCACCATCCACGTCATCGCCAACGGCTGCACCGACGACACCGCCGGACGGGCCCGGGAATTCTCCCGCGCCGGGGTGCAGGTGCACGAAACCAGCACCGCCTCCAAGATCGCGGCGCTGCGCCTGGGCGACGAGGCCGCAGCCGGGGCCTTCCCGCGGATCTCCGTGGACGCCGACGTGCTGCTCGCCCCCGGTGCCCTGACCGCGCTCGAGACCGCCCTGGATCAGCCCGGCACCCTGGCCGCCGCGCCCCGGCTGCGGGTGGCGCTGGACGGGCGGCCGCTGCCGGTGCGCTGGTTCTACCGCGATTTCCTCACCAGCGCGTGGGTGCGCGAAGGCCTGCTCGGCAGCGGCTGCTACGCGCTGTCCGCCGGGGGCCGGGCCCGGTTCGGCGACTGGCCCGAGGTGATGAACGACGACGGCTTCATCCACCACCTGTTCGGCCCCGGCGAGCGGGTCACGGTCAGCTCGTGGTTCCAGATCCAGGCCCCCCGGACCGTGCCCGCCCTGGTCGCCGCCAAGGCGAGGGTGGCGATCGGCAACGCCGAGCTGGCCCGGCTGCGCGCCGACGGCACCCTGCCGCCCTCACGCCACGAAGTACGCCCCGGGGGGCTGCGCCGGGACGCGCGGCGCTGCCTCACCGAACCGCACATCATGCTCAACCGGTTCGTGCTGCGCCGCCGCATCGCCGCAGCCGCGCGCCGGCGCCTGCGCCACGGCGAGGAACGGCTCTGGGCCCAGGACCCGACCACCCGATGAGCACCC
>CAMCQD010000434.1 GCA_945876925.1 uncultured Dermatophilus sp. | reverse complement strand
AGCTGGCCAAGGACGGCAAGCTGGCCGGCATCGCTGACATCCGCGATGAGACGTCCGGCCGGACCGGTCAGCGGCTGGTCATCGTGCTCAAGCGGGACGCGGTCGCCAAGGTGGTGCTGAATAACCTCTACAAGCACACCCAGCTGCAGACCACTTTCGGCGCCAACATGCTGGCGCTGGTGGACGGGGTGCCGCGTACGCTGCCGATCTCCGGTTTCGTGCGGTACTGGGTGGATCACCAGATCGACGTCATCCTGCGCCGGACGAAGTACCGGCTGCGTAAGGCCGAGGAGCGCATTCATATCCTGCGGGCGCTGCTCAAGGCGCTCGACATGCTCGATGAGGTCATCGCGCTGATCCGCCGGTCGGCTACCGCCGAGGAGGCCCGGACCGGCCTCATGGGGCTGCTGGATATCGATGAGATCCAGGCCAATGCGATTCTCGACATGCAGCTGCGTAAGCTGGCCGCCCTGGAACGCCAGAAGATCATTGACGAGCACGATGAGCTGGCAGCGCTCATCCTCGACTACGAGGACATCATCGCCAGGCCGCAGCGGCAGCGCCAGATCGTCGGCGAGGAGCTGGCCGCGATCGTGGACCGGTACGGCGACGACCGGCGGACCCAGATCATGCCGTACGACGGCGAGATGTCGATGGAAGACCTCATTCCCGAGGAGAACGTCGTCGTCAGCATTACCCGGGGCGGCTACGCCAAGCGCACGAGGGTGGATGAGTACCGGTCGCAGAAGCGCGGCGGTAAGGGAGTGCGCGGGGCGAGCCTGCGCGGGGATGACATCGTCGAGCATTTCTTCATCACCACGACGCACGCCTGGCTGCTGTTCTTCACCAATAAAGGCCGGGTGTACCGGACGAAGGCGTATGAACTACCCGAGGGCGCCCGGGATTCGCGTGGCCAGCATGTGGCCAATCTGCTGGAGTTCAGCCCGGATGAGCGCATCGCGGCGGTGCTGGCGATCCGTGACTATGGCGTGGCACCGTACCTGGTCGTGGCTACCCGTAACGGCCTGGTGAAGAAGACCCGCCTGGCTGAATATGATTCCCCGCGTTCGGGCGGGCTCCTCGCGGTGAATCTGCGGGAAGGCGACGAGCTCGTCGGGGTGACCGTGATGGACCCCGCCGATGGTCTCCTGCTGGTGTCCCGCAAGGGCCAGTCGCTGCGGATCCGCGGCGACGATGAGACCATGCGCCCGATGGGCCGGGCGACGAGCGGGGTCACCGGGATGAAGTTCCGCGGCGGCGATCAGCTGCTGGCGATGTGCCTCATTCCCAGCAGCGCCGACCCGGATGTGTTCGTCATGTTCGAGAACGGCATCGCCAAGCGCACGCCGTCCTCTGATTACCCGGTTAAGGGCCGGGCCGGCCTGGGGGTGCGGGTAGCGGCGTTCAGCGAGCGCGGCGGTGACCTCGTCGGTGCGCTCACTGTCGGGGAGAACGAAGAGGTCATGGTGGTCATGGAGAAGGGCAAGGTGGTGCGTTCCCGGGTGGACGAGGTGCGCCGGACCGGCCGCAACACCATGGGGGTGCAATTCGCCCGGCCCGATTCTGGCGACGCGATCGTGGCGCTGGCCCGTAACCCCGAAGCAGGCAATGACAATGACGATGGCGACAACGCCGGTGCTGACGCGGCTGCCGGGCTGCCCGTTTCCCCCGGCGGGGCGGCTGCCGGTGAGGATGGGGCCGATCTGGTCGCTGAGCCGGCCCCGGCTGCGGGTGCCGATGAAGCCGCGGCTACGGACGAACAGGAAGGATCACACTGAGTAGCCCTACGGGCGCAGGTGGTTCGGCTGGTGCGCGGCTTCCGGGCGGGGCCCGCCCGCGTCCGGCTGCGCGGCCGGTTCAGCGAGGCGGCCCTACCGCCGCGCCAGGGGACGGTGATCCGCGCCGGGTGAAACTGACCCTCTCCCGGGTCGACCCGTTCTCGGTCATGAAGATCTCGTTCCTGTTGTCGGTCGCCTTCGGTATCGCGCTGATCATCGTCGTCGCGGCATTGTGGCTGATGCTCAACAGCATGGGCGTGTTCTCCACCGTCAATGACTCGCTGGCGAGCCTGCAGCAGGCCTCGAACTCAGAGAACCGGTTCAGCGTGATCGAGTTCCTCAGCTTCGGGCGGGTGCTGTCGTTGTCCGTCGTGCTGGGAGTCGTCGATGTCATTCTCATCACGGCCATGGCCACGGTGACGGCGTACATCTACAACATGTGCGCGGCTCTGGTCGGCGGAGCGCAGGTCACCTTGACCGATGACTGACCCTGCCGGGGGCTGCCCGGGTGCCCTGCGCGCAGGCCACGCCAGTGACTTGCTGACCTGGGTGTTTACGCCGTTTTGGCGGTGGCGGGCTGGTCGGGTAACGTTGGGTTCCGCAGCGGGCCTATAGCTCAGACGGTTAGAGCGCTTCCCTGATAAGGAAGAGGCCACAGGTTCAAGTCCTGTTAGGCCCACGGTGATTGACGGGGCAACTCCCAGCGGGAGCGGCCCCGTCGTTGTTCCTGCTGGTTCCCGGTGGTTGCTGGCGGGCAGCCCAGGTGCTCCCCGCCGTCCGGTACGGAAGGAG
>CAMCQD010000433.1 GCA_945876925.1 uncultured Dermatophilus sp. | reverse complement strand
AACCGGTGGCGCGTCGAGGCAGAGTGCGAGCTGACCTCGCGGCGGTAGCCGCGGGCCCGGTCCAGGCCGTCCTCGACCTCCGGGCGGGTGTCGTAGCCCTCGGCCCGGTCTGCCCGGGCAATGGAGGCGTTCTGGCGCACCAGGAGCTCAGCCGACTCCTTCAGAAGACGGCCGTCGACGATGTCCCCGCAGGCCACGAGGTCCGCGCGGCCCCTGCGGGTACCGAACCAGGCGAGCCAGGGCACGAGCAGGTCGTTGGTGTCGACGTCGTCGGGGGCGCTCTCAAGGCGCAGCACCGACGCGTACCGGGACACCGATTCGCCGTCGTGCAGGGTCGATAGCTGCACTGAGGCCTGCAGCGCGTCAGCTGAGGGGTACACCGGGGCGGTGCCGGGCAGCCCCATGCGCGCCGACTCGACGCACACCGCGCCCACGGCCTTCGTCGTCATCGCCTCGGCCCACGGCCGCAAGCTGTCCGAGCCGGCGAGGATGCGGGTGATGTGGTCGAGCCGCTCCCCCACTTCGGCGTACATGCCCATGTTCCGGGGCAGCGCGGCACCGGGCAGGCACAGGTGCAGCTCGCCCCGGGGCACGGCCCGCTCGAGCAGCCGCACCGCGACGATGGTGCGCCAGCGGGCTGCCTCCAGCCGCCGCATCGCCTCGCCCTGCCGCGATAGGTGCCCCGCCCACCCGGCCGGGCCGCCGGGCTCCGGCGCCGGAGGAACCGGGTCAGGAGCCGTCGCCTCGTAGGCGCGGATGATCGGGCCCACCGGGTACGCCGTCGGATAGCCGCGGATCCAGACCCGCTCGCCGACGAGCTGACCCCACACCGCGGCGTCGGCGCGGATGGCGTGGTCGCGCTCGGCAGCCGAGCGGCCGCGCCACACCTGGTCGCTGACGCGGAAGAAGGCCCACGTCTCGTCACTTACCGGGGACGTGAGCAGGTTCGCGTAACCGTACGGCTCGGTTCTGCGGACGCGCCGCCGCTCGCTACGCCGCGTCCTGAACCCGGTGAGACTCTTCAGCAGACCGGTGCTCGGGCGTGACACAGGCGACTCCAAACATGCTCGGGTCGTGCGCCGGAGGCGCGGGCTCCGCTTCGTCCCAGGCAGGCATCACGACAGGGGGCCCCTGGACGGAGCGGGGAGTGCGGGGGGCGGACAACTCGGCGCGGAGCTGACGGTAGCGGTACACCAGCGGCGTCGTCGGGGTCTCGTAGCGGCCCGCGATGGTGAGGACGGCAACGACGCAGGTCACCGTGAGCGCCGCACCGGCCAGCACCGAGCCGATGATGAGCCACGGGCCGCTGGTGAAGAGCGAGCCCAGGGCCCACAGCAGGAACGACACGAGCGGCACGCCGATCACGCACGCGATGTAGAAGCGGACCCACTGGAACCAGCGGGCCTCGCCCGGCAGGTCGTAGAACGTGAACTCGACGCGGGTGGCGGCGTCATCGGTGCGGATGCGCATGGATGAACCGCGGATCAGCCGGTGAAGGCTCTGCTGAGGAAGGTACCGATGCCTGACACCAGGAGCGTCGCGAAGCCACCGAGCGCGAGCGCTACCCAGAACGTCCCGATCGCGGCGACCGCGCTCTGCCGGCCTGCGCGGGCGACATCGCCCCGCCGCGCGCTGGCGAGCTGATTGAGACCGATGTAGGCGAACAAGGCGGTGACGAGCCCGACGAGGATGGAGCCGAGAAACGTCCAGTTCAGGCCCGCACCGCTGGCCGCCACGGCGCTCTGCCCCAGTGAGCTGCTGGCCCAGCCGGCAACGCTGGCAGACGGAGATGGGGTGACCGGTGAGGCTAGCAGGTAACTGATCATGTTCCGTCCCTAGATATGAGCAGATGCGCGCTGGGGCAGGGCTATCCACGCCTCGGACAGTCTGCCCACCGGATATGGACGCAGCCCACCCGGATTCAATCTAAACAGTCGAGGTCGAATCTGCCATGCCAGGAGTCTATTCCCCCGCCCCGACACGCCTGTCCCCGCTCTTCTCCTCCGTCATGCCCGTCACAACGGCGAGCAGCCGGCCCGCCCCCGGGGCGCTGCCACCACCCGGGCGGCGAGCCGGCGGGCTAGTCGGCGAGGGCCTTGTCCCGGGTTTCGGGCAGGACGAGGGCGGCCAGGGCCGCGATGGCGAAAGCCACGCCGAACACGGCGAAGAGCACCACGTTCCCGCCGGCGGAGCGCAGCAGCGGAACGGACAAGGGGGCGATGATCGAGGCGATCCGGCCGAATCCGGCGGCCGCGCCCGCCCCGGCTCCGCGCACGCTGGTGGGGTACGCCTCCGGCGAGGCCGCATACAGCGCACCCCAGGCACCGAGGTTGGCGAACGACATCGCCATCCCGGCCGCGATGATCGCCGCAGGCGTGCTGGCCAGCCCGAACAGCCCGGCGGCCAGGGCCGATCCAGCGAGGAACAGGGCCAGGGTGGGGCGGCGCCCCCACCGCTCGATGAGGAACGCGGCCAGGGCGTACCCGGGAAGCTGGGCCAGCGTGATGATGAGCGTGTACTCAAACGAGCGGACGAGGGAGAACCCCTGGGCGGCGATGAGGGTCGGCAGCCA
>CAMCQD010000432.1 GCA_945876925.1 uncultured Dermatophilus sp. | reverse complement strand
AAATCGAAACCGACGACTCACAGAGCGACCGGACCGAATGAAGGGGGCAGCCCACTGGCCGTGATCTGCTCGGCGTGATGGACACCGCAAAGCGACGACTCGACGGGGCCTGACCCCTACGGCCGTCACCTGCTGGAACTCGTGGCCTGCGGGGAGCTCACCGCTGACAAAGCCGTGCCGCTGTCCAGGTAAGACCGGCCCTACTACGACCCGGTTTACCTCGACGCGTACCTCAATCGCTCGATCCTGGACGCTCGCGGTCTACATCGTCGAGCAGCCGCTGGTGGCCGTCGAGAGCGTCACATAATCCCTATCCGCAATCGAAACTGCACCACATTCGCGGTGCTTACGATTGCGGACACTCACCGCGTGCCGATCTTTCCCTGAGGGCCTTCTCGATGCCCTTGAGGTCCTTGTCGACGTCGCGCATCGTCTTGACCAGGTGGTGGACCGTCTTCTGGGACAAGCTGTTGCGATTTCGGTAAGCGTCCCAGTCTAGAACGTACTTCGCGGTGAAGGGAACCTTGTCGGAGTCCTTCCACGTCACGGTGACGTCGTACTTCATGGGCAGGTCACCCTCGAAGTGCGACGGGGCGAAGCCCAGCATCTGCGTCCACTCGTCGCCGGGGACGAGCGTCGGCAGGACGTCGAACACCCACATCGGCTCGCTCTCCTCACCTTGCCATGCCTGTTGCAGGGGCGGGTCGCTAGTGACCCGCACGTCGAACGCCGCCGTCTGGCCGAAGTTCCGCACGAAGAACTCGATGAAGCAGGAGTCGACTTGGTCCAGCGACCGCATCCCCACGGCGACGTAGGGCTGGGCCTGCTCGCGATGGATCCGGTAGCCGGCCGCGAGCTGACGCAGGGCGATGACGGCGGCCACGACGGCGATGACGACCGTCGCGACGGCGCAGAGGGTCTGGATGGGGTCGGCGTTACGAGCGATGAGCTGCCAAAGGCTGTCCATGCTGCGAGGGTAAACTCGATTGACGCTTCTTGGCTTCGACGAGGCGGCTGCCAGGTCTGGCCCTGCGGGCCGACGGCGTCGCCCTGCTCGGGCCTGACGGCTCTCCAGGACTTGCTGAGGGCCGGTCGGGCGCTACGGGGCGCCCTCCCCTTTCGGGGAGAACGCACAAGGGGCCGTGGGGGAGCGCTACGGGGCTCTCGTAGCCCACTGCAGCCCCAGCCATCCACAGCCCCTTCCTGTGCCCAGGCGCCGGGCGGAGCCCGGCCATGCGTGGGAGGCTGCGGGCCCGCAGGGCCCGAGCGTCCCAAAGCTCTACCTCCTCATCCAGCCAGGGCACGGTCAGGGAGGGCTTTGGAGGGTCGGAATGCAGTTTGTGCAGTTTTAAACCTAAAGTCTCTAACGACGCGCACGCGTGAGGGAGTTATGGTTCTGAACTGCACAAACTGCATAGGGTCTGCTGAAGGTTCGGTTGACATCTGATCTGTGGGGCCGGGGGCCTGCTGGAAGGGTGTCGTCAATGCCTGCGCCTCATCCGGAGGAGTTCTGCGAGGAGGTCGTGGCCGGTCGCCCGTGGTGGTGAAGCTCCGATCGCGCAGGTTGCCAAGGACTTCGGAATCATCAGGTCCTGCCTGCGGAACTGGCTCCATGCCGCTGACGCCGAAGACGGCGCTGCGCCCGGGACCATGAAAGCCGAGGCGGCCGGGCTTCGCGACTCCAGGCGCCGGATCAATGGGGCAAGTCGCCTCCAGCGCAGGCGATGCCGCGATGGAGTCCTTCTTCGCTCTCCTGCAGAAGAACGTGCCCAGCACCCGTCGCCGGACCAGCCGCGCCTGGTGATCGTGACATGGATCAAGAAGGCCTGCCACCGTCGCCGGTGCCAGCGTGCCCTCGGCAAGGCAACCCCGCTCGAGCTTGAGGCCATCTACTAGCCCGCACACGCGGCCTGAACCACCACGCCACCACCTTCAACCAGAGCTTCAGCAATTCCGAGGGGCTGAGCTGATATACTGCTGAGTAGTCTCACGAACACGCAGAGGAGAGGTGCTCCGATGACAGCCCAGAACACCCCCGAGTCCTGGGCTTCATTCAACCAGTTTCTGAAAAGTCTCGACGAACCCTGCCGAGAGAAGGTGCGCGGTTCGTTCCCTCGTTTCCAGGCACGCTACCGTGCGGCGCGCAGCATGGAAATCACTTTCGATGGTTATGCCACCGAGGATACTCCCGCTGGTTACGTGGCCATCCTGAAGTGTGGAATGGCGTACTCAGTCCTTGAATCCCTGGAAAAGTCGATCGGGGCCAGTTCATGCATCCCCGGTCCGATATATTGCCAGGAAGTTCGAGTCGAATCGTCGAAATTGGCGAACTACTTCAGAGAAGCCGGGAGTAAACAGCTCCGGAACGCGCTGTCCAAGCATCTGAAAAAAGCCAGCTTGAGAGAAAAGATTAAGGATCTTGAGAGTTCTGGGAATGATGTGAGGCCATTGGCTGAAGGTATCCGGCACCTCGCTTTCCATGGGATCTCCACGCCCGGGACCATTGGGTACAGGCGCAAAGGTAAGAACGCCCGTGTTGCGGAGCTCCTGGATGAGTTGCCGGGAGTGGTGCTGGATGCGACAGATT
>CAMCQD010000431.1 GCA_945876925.1 uncultured Dermatophilus sp. | reverse complement strand
GCACGCCCAGGCCCAGGGAGGCTGCCAGCCCCGCCAGCTCCCGGTGGACGTCGTCGGGCACCACGGAGAGCATGAGGAGGATCGCGTCCGCCCCCAGGTGACGGGCCGCGAGCACCTGCACGGGGTCGACGATGAAGTCCTTACGCAGGATGGGCACGTCGACGGCCTTGCGGACCGCGTCCAGATCGGCCAGGCTGCCGCCGAAGCGCCGCGGCTCGGTGAGCACGCTGATGACCGACGCGCCCCCGGCCTCGTACTCGCGGGCCAGCGACGCCGGATCCGCTATCGGCGCGAGCGCGCCCCGGCTCGGACTGGCACGTTTCACCTCGGCGATGACCGCGACCCCGGTACGGTCCCCGCGTAGCGCAGCTTCCGCGTTCTTGGCGCTGGGAAGTTGCCGCGCGCGGTCCTTGAGCTCATTCATGCTCACGGACCGCTTACGCTCAGCCAGGTCTTCTACGACTCCGGCGATGATCTCGTCGAGAACGGTAGCCACTCGAACAGGCTAGCGGCGCGGACCGACAGCATCGAATCCGGCTGGGACGATCCCGCGCCCCCGGACCGCCCCGGATGGCATCGGCGCAGGCCAGGCCCTATATACCGGCCGGATCTTGCGCGCCGGCCCGGGGGCTCAGCGGGGCTCCTCCCCGTAGCCGGCCCGGTTGAGCGCCGCCCACGCGAATCCGCCCGCAGGCACGCCGATGACGCCGGGAACCCACAGGAACGGCTGGGCGAAGACGATGCCCAGGCAGATGAGCCCGGCGGCGACCAGGAGGATGAGCACCCCGGTCCAGGCTGCGACTGTATTGCCGTGCGAGACATGCTGAACGTTACTGCTGGACATGCCGCCTCCTTCGTCCCGGGGCTGCTGCGGCAGCGGCACCGTGCCGCGCATCAGGCACAAGTATGTCAGGAGGCCCGGCCCGGTCACGGCTCGCGCGCCGACGGCACTTCGTCTGCGGCAGTAGGGTCCTCGCCCCGGCTCAGCCGGTCCCAGTCGGAAACGGCACCGGCTGGCCCGGCCCCGGCGGAACGCCGCTGGAAACGTCCCGGCGAGCCTCCCCAGCGCGGAGCCAGCACCCAGGCGGCCGCCCCCGCCACCCCGGCCGCGGCGGCCAGCGCCGCGGCCACCCACGGCCAGGGCGCGATCGCGCCGGGAGCTGCGGCAACCCGCACGGCCAGCGCAGCCGCCAGCAGGGACGCCACGGTCACCAGCACCGCCCCGGCCCGGCGGAGCGGGCCATCGGCGAAGGCGGCGAACGTCGCGGCAGCCACTGCGGCGATCGCGGCCTGGATCAGCCCCGGCGCGGCCTGGCCACCGGGAACCTGGGCGCGCACCGGAACGGCCACGGCCTGCCACGGAAGCTGCGCCACCGCGATGACCAGCCCGGAGCAGGCCGCCGCGGCCCCGGTCACGACCGCTTTGCCACCTCCCCGCAGGCCCGTCCCCGGGCCGCCACCCGGTGCCGCCGCGCCCGGCACGCCGCCCGCAGGCTGCTCCCCGCAGGAGCCGGAGGCGGTCACGGCGCCCGCATCGTCCCGGCGGCCGCCACCGCGCGCAGCACGGCCATGCCCTTGGCGACGGTCTCGGCGTACTCGCTGGCGGGCACCGAGTCGGCCACGATCCCCGCCCCGGCCTGGACGTACGCCTTACCGCCAGCGATCACCGCGGTGCGGATCGCGATGGCGACATCGAGGTCGCCGTGCACGTCCAGGTACCCCGCCACGCCCCCGTAGATGCCGCGGCGGCTGGCCTCGACCTCGTCGATGAGCGCCATCGCCCGCGGCTTGGGCGCGCCGGTCAGGGTGCCCGCCGGGAAAGTCGCCGCCAGCGCGTCGTAGGCGTCGCGTCCGTCCGCCAGCCGCCCCTCCACGGTGGATTCAATGTGCATGACGTGGCTGTAGCGCCGCACCGTCATGAAATCGACCACCTCGACCGTGCCCGGCGCGCACACCCGCTGCAGGTCGTTACGGGCCAGGTCGACGAGCATGACGTGCTCGGCCCGCTCCTTGGCGTCGGCGAGCAGCTCGGCCTCCAGGCGCATGTCCTCGGCCGGGGTGGCCCCGCGCGGACGCGACCCGGCGATGGGGTGGGTGATCACCCGGTCACCGGTGACCCGCACGAGCGCCTCCGGGCTGGACCCGACGATGTCGTAGCGGCCGCCGCCGGGACGCTCGAACCGGAACAGGTACATGTACGGGCTGGGATTGGTAGCCCGCAGCACCCGGTAGACGTCGAGCGCGTCCGCCTCGCAGGGCAGCTCAAACCGATGCGAGGGCACCACCTGGAACACCTCGCCGGCCCGGATCGCCTCCTTGGCGTACTCGACGATGGCCTCGTACCCGGCCCGGGTCCGGTCGCTGGACGGCTCGGGTACGGGGGTGTCGTACACCGCGACCGTGCTGGGCGCCGGCTGTGCCAGCGCGCGGGTCATCGCGTCCAGCCGGGCAACGGCGCTGGCGTGGGCCTCCTCGGCCCGCTGGTCGCTGTTGTCCCGGTTGAGCGCGTTGGCGACCAGCAGCAGGGAGCCGTCGCTGTGGTCGAACACGGCCAGGTCGCTGGTGAGGTTCATGGCCAGCTCGGGGATGCCCAGCACATCGG
>CAMCQD010000430.1 GCA_945876925.1 uncultured Dermatophilus sp. | reverse complement strand
CGCTGCGCTGGGCCCGGGAGAACCAGGTGCCCACCCTCGGGCTGTGCCTGGGGCTGCAGTGCATGGTCATCGAATTCGCCCGCAACGTCGCCGGGCTGACCGGGGCATCCAGCAGCGAGTTCGACCCCGCCACCCCCGAGCCGGTCATCGCCACCATGGCCGAGCAGAAGGCCTTCGTCGAGGGGGCCGGCGACCTGGGCGGCACGATGCGGCTGGGCGCCTACCCGGCGGTGCTCGCCGAGGGCACCGTGGCCGCCTCGACATACGGGCGCACGGAGGTCAGCGAGCGTCACCGGCACCGGTACGAGGTGAACAACGCCTACCGCGACCGGCTCACCGCGGCCGGGCTGGTGTTCTCGGGCACCTCCCCGGACGGGGAACTGGTCGAGTTCGCCGAGCTGCCGCGCGACGTGCACCCCTACTACATCTCCACCCAGGCGCACCCGGAGTTCCTGTCCCGGCCGCACCGGGCCCATCCGCTGTTCGCCGGGCTGGTCGAGGCGGCGCTGGTGCGCCAGGCCGCCGCCCGGGCACCGCGGGAGCGGCCCCGCCCGGCCCAGATGGCCGACGCCAGCTTCATCGACGCCGCCAGCTGACCACCCGGCAGCGCCGGGGCACCGGGCGGCACCGGGGACGGGGCACCGGCCCGGGCCGGGACCGCCGGAGAGCACCCCGGCGCAACGCGCAGAGAGGGACCAAGACCAGTGAGCCTGGAATCACCGCGGCTGCGGGCGCAGGACATGCGCGACGAACCCGGCCAGCTGCCCGCGATCGGCGTGCGGCAGCTCGCCACCGGAGCCGTGTTCGGGTTCGCCCGGGCCCGTGTCGATCTGGGCGGGGAGATCGTCACCCGCGAGTACGTCACCCACCCGGGCGCGGTGGCCATCCTCGCCCTGCGGCCCGGCCCGGACGGGGACGAGGCACTCGTCATCAAGCAGTACCGGCACCCCCTGGGCATCCGGGAATGGGAACTGCCGGCCGGGCTGCTCGACGTACCAGGCGAACCGCCGTGGGAGGCCGCCGCGCGCGAGCTGGCCGAGGAAGCCGGCCTCACGGCCGGGCAGTGGCACGTGCTCGGCGGGTACGCGCCCAGCCCGGGGATGGCCACCGAGATCGTGCGCCTCTACCTGGCCCGTGACCTGTCCGATGTGCCCAGCTCCCGCCGGGCGGAGCTATCCGGGGAGGAACGCGGCATCGAGACCGGCTGGGCCGGCCTGGACGGGCTGCACGACGCGGTGCTGGCGGGCCGGTTCAGCAACACGCCGTTGAACCTCGGGGTTCTCGCCGCGGTGGCCAGCCGCGACCGGGGCTGGTCCACGCTGCGCCCGTACGACTCCCCCTGGCCCGAGCACCCGGCCTACCGGGAGTGAGGGAAACCCCTGCTCTGGCCCGGTCCCGGGCCGCGCCGGGGCACCCTGGGCGGCGGGACCAGCTGCCTGCCATTCCGCGAGGGCGCGGGGAAAGGTGGCAGAGTCGCGGTATGCCGCACGCACGACGTCCAGGCACACCCGCAGCACCCGCCGGAGCCGGCGGGGCGGCCTTCGGGATGAGCCGCCCCGGCCCGGCAGGCCTTCTCCCCGCCAGCGGGGAGAAGGCCTGCCCGTGCGGGTCCGGGCGCCGGTACCCGGCCTGCTGCGGCCTGCTGCACGACGGCATCCGCCGCGCCCGCACCGCTGAGGAACTCATGCGCAGCAGGTACAGCGCATTCGCGCTGCACCTGGCCGGCTACCTGCTCACCAGCTGGCATCCGGATACCCGCCCCGGGCAGCTGCAGCTGGACCCGCAGCACACCTGGCTCGGGCTGCGGATCCACCAGGTCACCGGCGGCGGGGCGGACGACGACCACGGCACGGTGACCTTCACCGCCCGTTCCCGCAGCCGCTCCGGGGTAGTCACCGCCATGACCGAGCGCAGCCGGTTCGTGCGGGTGCGCGGGGAGTGGCGGTACGCCGGCGAGGTACCCGGCGAGCCGGGCGGCGGCCCGGCCGGTGCCGCCAGCGGGGATCCCGCCGGTCCGGGCGGGCACTGACCTGCCCGGCACGCGGGCGCATTCGGGACCGCCGGTGCCCGAACGTAGAATGCGAACAGGCGCACTGCGCGAACCGGCCGCCCGGCACGCGGGAACCGGCCGGCCCCGCCCGCGTCCTGCACCCAACGCGTCACCTGCTGAAAAGGATTGAGCCCGTGCTCCGCACCCACTCCGCCGGTTCCCTGCGCGCCGCTGACACCGGCACCGACGTCACCATCACCGGCTGGGTGGCCTCCCGGCGCGATCACGGCGGCGTGGAGTTCATCGACGTGCGCGACGCCTCCGGGGTGGTGCAGGTCGTCGCCCGCGACGAGGTGCTCGCCCAGGGCGCGCACCAGCTGCGCAATGAGTACTGCGTCAAGGTCAGCGGCACCGTGGCCCGCCGCGACCCCGGGAACGTCAACCCCGGCCTGCCCACTGGCGAGGTCGAGATCGTCGCCTCCGCGATCGAGGTGCTCAGCGAGGCCGCCCCGCTGCCCTTCCAGATCGACGAGCGCGTCACCGTCGGCGAGGAAGCCCGGCTGAAGTACCGCTACCTGGATCTGCGCCGCCCCGGCGCGCACAACGCCGGGCACGCCCTCCGGCTGCGCTCGCGGGCCAACG
>CAMCQD010000429.1 GCA_945876925.1 uncultured Dermatophilus sp. | reverse complement strand
AGGCCAGCGCCGCGGCGGCGGCCACGGTGCCCAGCTGATTGACCCGGCGGGACAGTGCGAAAGCGCGAGCGCACTGCCCGGCGGTCGCGGCCGCGGCGACGCTGAGCACGTCCGCCGGGCCGAATCCGTTGAGCACGGCGAACGCTCCGCAGCCGGCCCCGGCGGCCAGCGACGCCTGCCAGCGATGCCAGCGCCGGTGGGCGGCCCGGATGGCGTCCAGCTGCGCGGCGATCCGGGCGGCATTGACGTGCGGGCCGGGCCGCAGCCGCCGGGAGAGCCGCTCCAGCGCGGCGATCCGGGCGGCGTCGACCCCGAAGGAGCGGATCTCGCGTACGACGGTGCGGAAGTCCTCACCGCGCCGCGCCGTGAGCGTGATCTCAGTCACCGAAATCGCGACGTCGAGCCGGTCGATGCCGACCGCCCGGGCAGTGCGGTGCATCGCCCGGCGCACGCGGTAGGCCCCCGTCCCGGCCTCGGCCAGGCAGGCCCCCATGCGCAAGACGACGTCGACGTCTTCGCGCAATGCGATATCCCCGGCGGCGCGGGCGGAGCGCGGAGCAGGCAGGTGCGGGCCGGGCGCGGCCGGGGTGCCGTCATCGGATCCGGAGCGGGGCGCGGTGCTCACCTGACCATTCTCCCCGCCCCGGCGCGGCCCGGCGGCACCGCCTCCGAGGCTGCGGCCGGGCTCACCCGCGCCGGCGCGCCGGCCAGGCGGGGGACACGCGTCCGGGGAGGGGCGGACCGGTCCCCCCGGCCGCGCGGGGTAGGGTGAGCCCGGCCGACATCCTTTAAGTCACCGTCCCGTGAGGCGGGAAAGGAGGTCTGAGCGGCGATGAACGCGAGCTCAGTGACACACGGCGGGACCGGCTCACAGCCGGACCGGCAGGCGGGGGTTACCGCGGCCGGTGCCGAAAGCGGGCGCCTCGTCCTCGGAGGCGATGACGTAGCCCGCGCATTGCGCCGGATGGCGCACGAGATCCTCGAAGGCAACAAAGGCAGCGACGACCTCGTCGTGCTGGGCATCCCCACCCGGGGCGTGGCCCTGTCGCGGCGGATGAGCGAGCTCATGGCGCAGGTCGAGGGAACCCCGGTCCCGGCGGGCACGCTGGACGTCACCTTGTACCGGGATGACCTGCGGCGTAAGCCGACCCGGCGGCTCGAGCCGACCACCATCCCGCGCGGCGGGATCGACGACAAGGTCGTCGTGCTCGTCGACGACGTGCTCTACTCCGGGCGCACCATCCGGGCGGCGCTGGACGCCCTGGGCGATATCGGCCGTCCGCGGGCGGTGCGGCTGGTGGTCCTGGTCGACCGCGGCCACCGCGAGCTGCCCATCCGCGCCGACCACGTCGGCAAGAACCTGCCCACCTCGAGCCGGGAGCGGGTCAGCGTCCGCCTCGCCGAGACCGACGGCCTCGATGAGGTCCGCATCTTCGGAGGTGACCGCTGATGCGACTGCCCCACCTGCTCGGCATCGAGGGACTCGACCGCCAGACGATCACCACCATCCTCGACACCGCCGAGGAGATGGCCCTGGTACAGCAGCGCGAGATCAAGAAGCTGCCCGCGCTGCGCGGCCGGACCATCGTCAACATGTTCTTCGAGGACTCCACCCGCACCCGGCTCTCATTCGACCTGGCGGCCAAGCGGCTGTCGGCCGACACGATGGCCTTCACCGCCAAGGGCAGCTCGACGAGCAAGGGCGAGTCGCTGCGCGACACCGTGCTGACCATCAAGGCGATGGGCGTGGACGGATTCGTCATCCGGCACTCGGTCTCGGGGGCTCCCCGGCTGGCCATGGAATGGAGCGGGCTGCCCGTGCTCAACGCCGGCGACGGCATGCACGCCCACCCCACCCAGGCGCTGCTGGACGCGTTCGCGATGCGGCGCGCCCTGGGCGACCTGGCAGGCAAGCACGTGGCCATCGTGGGTGACCTGCGGCACAGCCGCGTCGTGCGTTCCAACCTGTTCTGCCTGGCGGCGCTGGGCGCCCGGGTCACCCTGGTCGCGCCGGGCACGCTGTTCCCCGACGGGATCGGGCAGTGGCCGGTCATGGCCACTCCCGGTTTCGCCACCACGACGAGCCTCGATGACGTGATCGGTGACCTCGACGCCCTCATGATGCTGCGCGTCCAGCGCGAGCGGATGGCCGGCGGGTTCTTCCCCTCCGAGGGGGAGTACACGGCCCTGTGGGGGCTGACCCGCGAGCGGCTCGCCCGCCTGCCCTCCCACGCCGTCATCTGCCACCCCGGGCCGATGAACCGCGGCCTGGAGATCGCCCCCGAGGCCGCCGACGCGGCCAGCTCGCTCATCCTCGACCAGGTCTCCGCCGGCGTGGCGATCCGCATGGCGGTCCTGTTCCACATCTTCTCCGGAGAGGGGAACGCGGCATGAGCACCGCCCAGCCACGTCTGGTCATCACCGGCGCCGCCATCCTGGGCCGCGAGCGCGCCGACATCGTCATCGAGGGCGGGCGCATCGCCGAGGTGTCCGCTGACCGCCCGGCCGGGCGCGCCAGCGGGGACCGGGTGATCGGCGCCGACGGCCTGGTCGCCCTGCCGGGCCTGGTCGACCCGCATACCCACCTGCGCGAGCCCGGCGGCGAGGACGCCGAGACCGTCTTCACCGGCACC
>CAMCQD010000428.1 GCA_945876925.1 uncultured Dermatophilus sp. | reverse complement strand
GTGACCCCGCACTGGCACGCCTGCGGGAGCTGAGCCGCACCCGGTCAGGGGGGCGCGAAGGCCCGGGCTTTCCGCTGCGGAAAGCCCGGGCCTTCACCGTGCCCGCGACGCGCTCTTAGCCCACGTCACCTGCGCTGGCAGGCAGCGGCGGACCTGTGCTCCCCGGCCTGCGCCCTGCCCTGGAGGCTTGCCGGGCATTCCCAGCCGGGAAAAGCGGAAGCGGGCCCGCGCACATCAAGCGCGAGCCCGCTTCCGGACTGGCAGTACCTGCCGCCGGTACCAGCGGTACCGGGACCGGGATCAGAAGCCCATGCCGCCCATGCCGCCCATCTCGTCGCCGCCGGGCACAGCCGGAGCGGCCTTCTCGGGCTTGTCGGCGACGACGGCCTCGGTGGTGAGGAACAGCGCCGCGATGGAGGCCGCGTTGGCCAGGGCCGAGCGGGTCACCTTGGCCGGGTCGATGATGCCCGCGGCCAGCAGGTCGACGTACTCGCCGGTGGCGGCGTTCAGGCCCTCGCCGGCGGGCAGGTTGCGCACCTTCTCTACGACGACGCCGCCCTCGAGGCCGGCGTTGACCGCGATCTGCTTGAGCGGAGCCTCGACCGCGACCTTGACGATGTTCGCGCCGGTGGCCTCTTCGCCGGACAGCTCCAGCTTGGCGAAGGCGGCGTCGGCGGCCTGGAGCAGGGCCACGCCACCGCCGGCGACGATGCCCTCCTCGACGGCGGCCTTAGCGTTGCGGACGGCGTCCTCGATGCGGTGCTTACGTTCCTTGAGCTCGACCTCGGTGGCGGCACCGGCCTTGATGACGGCCACGCCGCCAGCCAGCTTGGCCAGGCGCTCCTGCAGCTTCTCGCGGTCGTAGTCGGAGTCGCTCTTCTCGATCTCGGAACGGATCTGCTTGACCCGCCCGGCGATCTGGTCGGCGTCGCCAGCGCCCTCGACGATGGTGGTCTCGTCCTTGGTGACGACCACCTTGCGGGCCCGGCCGAGCATGTCCAGCTCGGCGGACTCCAGCTTGAGGCCGACCTCCTCGGAGATCACCTGGCCGCCGGTGAGGATGGCGATGTCGCCGAGCATGGCCTTGCGGCGGTCCCCGAAACCGGGGGCCTTGACCGCCACGACGCTGATGATCCGGCGGATCTGGTTGAGCACGAGGGTGGCCAGGGCCTCGCCCTCGACGTCCTCGGCGATGATCAGCAGCGGCTTGCCAGCCTGCTTGGTCTTGTCCAGCAGCGGGATGAGGTCCTTGATGGAGCCGACCTTGCTGTTGACGATGAGCACGTAGGGGTCCTCGAGCACCGACTCCATGCGCTCGGTGTCGGTGACGAAGTAGGCCGAGATGTAGCCCTTGTCGAAGCGCATGCCCTCGGTGAGCTCCAGCTCAAGCCCGAAGGTGTTGGACTCCTCGACGGTGATGACGCCTTCCTTGCCGACCTTGTCCATGGCCTCGGCGATGATCTCGCCGATCTGGCTGTCGGCCGCGGAGATCGACGCCGTCGCGGCGATCTGCTCCTTGGTCTCGACATCCTTGGCGATGGTGAGCAGCTCATCGCTGACGGCCGCGGCGGCCTTCTCGATGCCGCGCTTGAGGGCCATCGGGTTGGCGCCGGCGGCCACGTTGCGCAGCCCTTCGCGCACGAGGGCCTGAGCCAGCACGGTGGCGGTGGTGGTGCCGTCGCCGGCGATGTCGTCGGTCTTCTTGGCGACTTCCTTGACGAGCTCCGCGCCGATCTTCTCGTACGGATCCTCGAGCTCGATCTCCTTGGCGATGGAGACGCCATCGTTGGTGATGGTCGGGGCGCCCCACTTCTTCTCGAGGACGACATTGCGGCCCTTGGGGCCGAGGGTGACCTTGACGGCGTCGGCGAGCTGGTTCATGCCGCGCTCGAGGCCGCGGCGGGCCTCCTCGTCGTAGGCGATGGTCTTGGCCATTGTCGGTGGTTTCCTCCCACACGAACGGAACTGGGCGGCCAGGCGGTGCCCGCGACGGACGGCATCGCACGTCACCCGCGCCGTATCGCGAGCGCCGGTGGATGCCTCACCGAACCGGCCGTTGGTGTCTTCACTGCCCGCAGCCGGCGCACGGCAGCCGCTGAACCCGGCAGGTGCGCGTGCGCATCCGCCGTTCCCGGGCGACTATCGCTGTCACTCGGCATGCGAGAGTGCTAAGTCCATGATTAGCACTCGCCCCCATCGAGTGCAAATGCCGGACCAGGGCCAGCGGGCCCCGGGTCCCGGCCGCGCGGGGTCAGCGAGCGGCGCCCAGGCGGCGGGCCGCCCGCGAGCGGGTGCGCGCGTCGCGCTGCCTCCGCAGCCGCTTGACCAGCAGCGGGTCGAAGGCCATCGCCCCGGGAGAATCCAGCAGCTGATTGAGCCGCTGGTAATACCGCGTGGAGTTCATGCCGAACTGCTCCCGGATGGCAGCTTCCTTACTGCCCTCGTAACGCCACCACTGCCGCTCGAACGTGAGCAGGGCGCGTTCGGCCTCCCCCAAGCCCCCGGTGGGGCGTTCCACGGCTTCCACGGGACCTCCTTGAAGACTGCTCGCCTAGGCGCCTGCTCCGCGGGCGGCATGCGCCCGCCGGCTAGCGGTGACGCGGTCATGCTCGCGGCAGCCTGCCGCACGGCAG
>CAMCQD010000427.1 GCA_945876925.1 uncultured Dermatophilus sp. | reverse complement strand
GGCAAACGGCCGTACGATTGCCCGGTGGGCAGGCGGGCGCGGCAGCGTGATTCCAGCGCCCCTGCAGCGGGCGCGGAATTCCTCTGCGACGACAGCGGCGGCGTCACCGTGGTCATCGACGGCTTCCCGCAGTCCTACGTCCACCCGGCGGATCCCGGCCTGCTGCCCTTCGAGTACGTGCAGCACATCGCCGCCGTGATCGACGTGCTCCCGATCGGCAAGATCGCGGTCACGCACGTCGGCGGGGCCGGCCTGGCACTGGCCCGCTACGTCGAGTACACCCGCCCCGGCTCCCCGCAGATCGTCCTGGAACCACGCGCCGGGCTGACCGAGCAGGTACGCGCCCGGCTGCCGCTGCCGCGCGGCCACCGGATCCGCGTGCGGGCCGTCCCCGGCGAGACCGGGATCACCGAGCTAGCCGACGGCTCAGCCGATCTGGTGATCATCGACGCCTTCGCCCAGGGCCGGGTGCCGCCCGGGCTGACGACGGTGGCGTTCTGGCGGCACTGCGCCCGCGTCACCGGCACCGACGGCACCGTGGTGGCCAACATCGCCGACGCACCGGGGCTGGCCTACGCCGGCCGGATCGTGGCCACCGCCCGCGCCGCCGGGCTGCCCCGGGCGCTGTTCCTCGGAACCCACGACGTGCTGCGCGGCAAACGATTCGGCAACGTCGTCGTGGTGGCCGCGGCGCACCAGCTGCCCGAGGACGACCTGCGCCGCCGCCTGGCCCGGTCACCGCTGCCCGCCGGGCTGCGCGGCGAGGCCGACTCCGCCCGGCTCACCGCCACCGCCCTGCCGATCCGGGATGAAGCCGACGGCACCGGGCCCGAGCCGCCCCCGCCTGACCGGTGGCGGGCCATCTGAGCCGGCCGCGCGCCATGCACCCCGGGGCGTATCCGGAGCGCACCCGGGACGCGCTGGCGGCGGGGCGCTAACCCGGCAGGCTGATCTCGCCGCGCATCGCCCGCAGCGCGATATCGCGGCGATGATGCGACCCGCGCAGCGTGATGGCATCCACCCCGCGGTAGGCCGCCTCCCGGGCCTGGGCGAGGCTGGCTCCGAGACCGACGACGCACAGCACCCGCCCGCCCGCGGACACCAGCTCCCCCGGGCCGCCGTCGCCGCCAGCCCGCCTCGTCCCGGCATGCAGCACGTACGGGGCATCCGCCCCGGCGAACACCGGTGAATCCAGGCCGCCGATGACGTCACCAGTCACCGGGGAGGCCGGGTAGTTCCCGGCCGCGACCACCACGGTCAGGGCATACTCGTCCCGCCAGCGCAGCGGCGGCTGGGCGTCCAGGGTGCCGTCAGCGGCGGCCATGAGCAGCCCCGCCAGCGGGGTCTCCAGGCGGGCCAGGACAACCTGGGTCTCGGGGTCACCGAACCGCGCATTGAACTCGACCACCTGCGGTCCGCGCGCGGTCAGCGCCAGCCCGATGTACAGCAGCCCGCAGAACGGCGTCCCCCGGCGGGCCATCTCGGCCACGACCGGGCGGGCGATCTGCTCCACGACCTGCCCGGTCAGCTCGTCCCCGATCCACGGCAGCGGCGAATACGCGCCCATGCCACCAGTGTTCGGACCAGAGTCGCCTTCGCCGGCGCGCTTGAAATCCTGCGCCGGGGCCAGCGGCACCACCGTGCGCCCGTCGGTGAGGCAGAACAGCGACACCTCCGGCCCGTCCAGGTACTCCTCCACGACGACCTGCCCGGAACCGCTAGCCAGGCAGGCCTGCGCGTGCGCCAGCGCCGTCTCACGCTCCGCCGTCACGACAACGCCCTTACCCGCGGCCAGCCCGTCGTCCTTGACCACGTACGGGGAGCCGAATCCGTCCAGCGCCCCGGCCACGTCCTCCAGCGTGCGGCACACCCGCACCGCGGCCGTGGGCACTCCGGCGGCAGCCATGACCTCCTTAGCGAACGCCTTACTGCCCTCGAGGCGGGCCGCAGCCGCCGACGGGCCGAAGCAGGCGATCCCGGCCGCGCGGACCTCATCGGCCACCCCCGCGACCAGCGGCACCTCCGGGCCGATGACGACCAGGTCCACGCCCAGCGTGCCCGCCAGCCGCGCCACCCCCGGCCCGTCGGCGATGCCCCCGGGCGGCTGGTGGCAGGTGGCCAGCTCGGCGATGCCGGGATTACCCGGAGCGGCGTGCAGCTGCGTGACGGCGGGATCGGCGGCCAGAGAACGGGCCAGCGCGGCCTCCCGCGCCCCCGAGCCGAGGATGAGGATCTTCACGCGCCCACCCTAGCCGCGCGGGCAGCGCATGCGGGACGGCATCATGGAGGCCATGCACACCCCGGCCATGAACGCCACGGCCATCGACGTCTACCTCGCGCTGGTGCGCCGCGCGGGAGCCGACCGTGACGAATTGCTCGCCCTCGGCTTCGAACCCGGCAAGCTCGACGCCGCGGTGGCCGAACTCGAATCCGGCGGGATCATCTCCCGGGCGGGCAGCCGGTGGGAGAGCGCCCCGCCCGATGTCGCCCTGCCGCGCCGGGCCGACGCCCTGGAGCGCGAGGCCGCAGTACTGCGCTCACTGACCGGCGAGCTGAGCCGCCTGTACTGGAGCAGCAGGACGACCACCGGCGAGGGCCGCGGCGGCGACACGCTCGTGCTCACCACCCGCAGCGAAGTCGAC
>CAMCQD010000426.1 GCA_945876925.1 uncultured Dermatophilus sp. | reverse complement strand
GACGAGGAAGGGCGAGGCCGTGGCCAGGTAGTGGAAGGTGATTTCCTGCTGGGCTTCCACCTGCGACGCCAGGTTGAACGCGATCGGGCCCGCGGCCGGGAGCAGCCAGCGCGGCGCCGCCGCCGGCAGTCCCAGCAGCGGTGCCAGGATGAGGGCCAGGTACAGCAGCCCGCGTTCGCTGGTCGCGTTCGCGAAGGCCGCCCCGGCGAGATCCGGAAGGTGCCCGAGGGCCTCCGCCGGGCCCGCCCCCGGGGGGATGCCGAACAGCTTGCCCAGGTAGATGCTCCCGCCGGGGCTGAGGGCCGGCATCACCAGGGTCACCACGATGAGGGCGTAGGCGAGGCCGAGGCCGGCCATCGCGGCCCCGCGGCGGCGCTGCCCGAGCGCGATGAGCAGGGCACCCAGGCCGGCCACGACGATGCCGACGTCCTCCTTGCACGCCAGGGCGGCCAGGATGGGCAGCACCCACCAGGGACGTCGCCTGGCCAGCGCCAGGTACAGCCCCGCTGTCAGCAGCACCGGCGCCAGCGATTCGGGGTGCCATTCGAACATGGCCGCGTACTGGGCTGGCGGGTAGCACAGGTACGCCAGCGGGAACACCAGGGCCGGCCACGGCCGCCCGGTGCGGGCGAAGATGGCGTGCAGCAGCGGGGCGGCACCCATCACCCCGATCACCTGGAGCGCGAGCAGCATCCGCGGGTCGGGTGCCAGCGCGTACAGCGGCGCCAGCGCGAACAGGACGAATGAGGCGTGGTCGGCGAACAGGCCCAGACCGCGCACGGTCACGAACGGGTCCTGGCCGGTGGACAGCAGCCAGATGCCCTGCACGAAGATGCCGGTGTCGAACCCGGCCAGCTGGTACCCGGCCAGCCGTGACCAGGCCAGGGAGATCATCGCCGCGCAGGTGGCGGCGGTGGCGAAGCCGGTTACCCAGGCCGAGACCCGCAGCGAGGGCGGCAGCAGCACCCGGGCGCGGGGCCGGATCCGCTCGGGCCAGCGCGCCCAGGCCAGCGCGCAGGCGGCCAGGCCGGCCAGGTACGCCCCGTAGGGCAGTTCGAGGTAGCGGGTGCTCAGCGGCCACAGCACTGCCGTGCCGCTGCCGGCGGCGTCCCGGGCCAGGTGGACGGCTACCCCGGCAGCCGCGCCCAGCAGCCCGGACCGTACCCGCCCCGCCCGCGTCAGCGCGGCCGCGCCGGCCAGCGCCAGGGCCACCACGAGCGTGTGGGTCACCGGGCGCGTTCCCGGCCCGGTGGTGAGCACGGTCGCGCCCAGGTACTGCGGGATGTGGTCGGCGTCGATGACGCAGCCGGCGATCATCAGGCACGCGGCGAAGGTACGGTCCGGGCGCAGCCGCATCCCCGCCAGGCCCAGCACCGCCACCAGGGAGGTGAGCGCGTGCGCCGATTCGTCCATGAGCGCGGTGCCGGCCAGGGAGGCCACCGACGGCAGGGCGGCGTCGATGCCCGCTATGACGAGCACGGCCGCGACGCCGAGCAGGCGCACCGAGACGGCCCGGATCGCCGCCGGTTCCCGGGCGGCCAGCGCGCGCGGCAGGGGACGGGCCGGGCTCACCCCCGGTCTCCTGCGGCGGCCTGGGTTACCCAGCGGCGCCACTGGTCCGCAGCCTCCGGCACGTCCCGCAGCCGCAGCGTGCCGGCCACGTTCTTGTCGAAATAGCCCGCATAGGCCCATTCTCGGGTGGCCAGGTAGTCGCGCAGGCTGGTGACGAAGGCCGGATTGTCGCCCGCGCCCCCGTGCGCGGGGCTCATGAGCCCGGCCTCGGGGATGCTCAGCGGCTTGGCGTGCCGGGCGGCGAACCCGGCCACCGCGTCGAGCCCCCCGGGACGCTCGGCCTGCTGCCGCCACCGGGTCTGCCCGCTGGCGGCGGAGCCGGTCAGTTCGTCGTACACGTCGATCCCGATGATGTCGACCGCCTCGTCACCGGGGTAGTAGTGCTCCAGCGGGAGGGGCCGGTTGCCCGCGGCGACCGTCCAGTCGAAGGCGAAGTCCGCCCCGCGCACTGAGCGCATCGCCGCTGCCGCGTGCGCCCAGGTCCTCGCCCAGGCGCGCTGCCCGGCGGTGTCGTCGCCGGCGTGGTCGTGGTTCCACGTGCCGTTGGCCTCGGCGGCGATCCGGATGATCGCGTTGCCCAGCCCGGCCGCGACCAGGTTGGCGGCGAGTTCCCGGGCGTGCCCGGCGTAGGCCCCCGTGGCGCCCCGCTGCCGCCAGGAGGCGTCGGCGGTGACCTGCACGGGCACCAGGGAGATCGAGATGACGAGCCGGCGCTGGCCGGCCGCGCCCCTGGCCCAGGCGGCCCACGCCTGGTCCGGGTTGCCGTTGCCGAGGATCCACGGGCGTTTCCAGGACGCCCAGTCCCCGGCTGTGTTGGCGAACACGACGGCGCAGCTGACGGGGACGCCCAGCCACGCGCCGGTGGCTTCCAGGGAGCTGATGCTGTGGCCGGAGTACAGGCAGTGCAGCGGCGGCTTCCCGGTGGCGGGGACGATCCCGGCGCCGGCGGTCCCGGTGAGCGGGGAGGCCGGCCCGGGACGTTCCCAGACCCGTGGCAGCACCGGGGCGGTCAGCGTCACGGCGGCCAGGAGCAGCACGCCCGCGCCGGTCAGGCGCCGTGCCGGGGTGCTCATCGGGTGGTC
>CAMCQD010000425.1 GCA_945876925.1 uncultured Dermatophilus sp. | reverse complement strand
TGGCGTCCGGCCGGCGCAGGTACCGGGGCCGGGCCCGGACACCGGGGACCAGCTCCCCGCTGGCCAGCCGGGCGAGGGCCAGCTCGGCCAGGGCCGCGGCATCGGCGTCCAGCGGCCCGGCGGCGCGGGGCAGGTCCTGCGGGTACAGCCGGGGGCCCCGGCCGGCGCAGGGCAGCCCGCGGATGTGCGCGGGCAGGCTGGCGGGCCTGGCCACGGCCGGTTCGCTGGTGCGCCGCAGCCCCGCGGACAGATCCGCTCCGGGGCCCGGTTCGCCGCTGAATTCGTACCCGGCCCAGTACACCTCTTTCCGGCGGGCGTCGGTGGCCACGGCGAACGCACCCGGCCCGGCGCTTCCGGCGAGCACGGCGGCGGCGGCGAGCACGTCCAGGCTGCACACCCCCGAATAGGCGGCTCCCGTGGCGAAGGCGAACGCCTCGGCGGTGGCCAGGCCGGCCCGCAGGCCGGTGAACGGCCCGGGCCCCTCACCGGCGACGACGTGGGTCACCTCGGCGGGGGCGCGGCCGGAGCTGGCGAGGATCTCCGCGATGATCACTGCGAGCCACTCGGCGTGCCCGCGGGCGCCTTCCCGCGAGCGGGACCACACCGAGGTGCCGTCGTGCAGCGCGGCGGTGATAGCCGAGGTGGAGGTGTCCAGCGCGAGAAGAAGCACCCGTACAGCGTAGGAGACCGCGCGCCGGGTGCCACACGTCCAGGTCACCACGCGCGTGGTGCCCGCTCCCCCGCGGCGGATCCGGCTGTCCGCCGCAGGCGAACCGGGTTAGCCGGCCGGGCGCGGGGCCAGCCCGGACAGGTCGGCGTCTTCCCAGCGGTCACCGACCCCGTGCACATGCGCCTGGCGCGGGTCGTCCTCCCCGGGGCCGGTGAATCCTGCCGGGCCGTCCGGCGCCCCGGTGCCCGCCGCCGGACCGCCGGGCGCGCGGACCAGCTCGATCACGAGATAGTCGCTGGACAGCTGCTCGGCGATGCCCGAGCCCCACTCCACGACCGTGATCGAGGTGTCCAGTCCGGTGTCCAGGTCGAGGTCGTCCAGTTCGGCATAGCCGCCCAGCCGGTAGGCGTCCACGTGCACCAGGGCCGGGCCATCGGCCAGGGACGGGTGCACCCGGGAGATGACGAACGTCGGCGAGGCGACCGGGCCGCGCACCTCGAGCCCGGCGCCGAGCCCCTGGGTGAGGGTGGTCTTGCCGGCGCCTAGCTCGCCCACGAGCAGCAGCAGGTCGCCAGGTTCCAGCAGGCGGGCCAGGGACGCGCCGAACGCCCGGGTGGCTTCCGCGGTGGGTAGATCGAAGGTGACACTCATCGCCATTGGTTCTTGAACGCCTCCCGGACGTGATCGATGTCCTGCCAGGCTGCCCCGGGCCGGGGCCGGCCCGGATTGCCCGGGCCGCCCGGGCTCCCCGGCGACCCGGGGCTGTCCGTCCCGCCCCGCCCGGCGCGGTCCAGCAGCTCCAGCAGTGCCGCGTTGAGCAGATCGGGCACCTCCAGCATGATGACGTGCCCGGCCCCCTCCACGACGACGTGTTCAGCACCCGGCAGATGCCGCACGATCTCATCGCTGTGCGCGGCCGGGGTAAGCCGGTCCCGGGTGCCGTTGAAGACGAGCACTTCCCGCCCGTTAAAGGCGCCCAGGGCGGCCCGTTTGTCGTGCGCGTCGAAGCGGGGCAGGAACTCGGCCGCCACCTCCAGGTCGGTGCCGAAGATCATGTCGGTGGTGAGCCTGGCGACCGACATCGGCACCGGGGAACCGAACGATCCCCAGTCGACCGCGAAATCGACCAGGTCACGCCCGGCCCGGACGGCCTGGTCGACGACCTGGGGAGCCCCGGCGAGCAGGCGGGCGATCCCCGGAGCCGCCTTGTGCACGATCCCGCCGGCGACCCTGCCCAGCCCGTACTCCACACCGCCGAGGTCACCGGCGCTGGTGGCGATGAAGGCGGCCCCGGCCACGCGCGCGGACACCTCCTGCGGGAACGCGAGGGCGTAGGACATCATCGTCATCCCGCCCATGGAATGCCCGGCGAGCACCAGCGGCCCGCTCGGGGCAGCCGCAGCGATGACGGCGGCCAGGTCCGCGCCGAGGGTGTCCACGCAATACGACTCGGGGTCGCCGGAGCCGGAACGGCCGTGCCCGCGCTGGTCCCACAGCACGACGCGGTACCCGGCCCGGCGCAGCGCCCGCCGCTGGAACACCCAGCACTGGCTGGACAGGCAGTACCCGTGCGAAAGCACGACGGTGGGCTTGTCCTCCCCGGACCCGGACTGGGGCCGGGGGTAGTCGATCTCGGTGAACAGCCCGACGCCGTCCGGGGCGGTGGCCATGAACTGCTCATCAGGGTCGTCGCTGAAGTAGCGGCGCTCCCCCAGGTCGTCGTCGAGTTTCGCGGCTATCCGGCGCTGGCGGCTGAGCCGGTCGGCGGCGAAGCTAGCCGCGCCGGTAACCCCGGCGGCCAGCAGCCCCAGTCCGAGCGCCAGGCCCGGCTTGGCAGGCCCCGGCCAGCTCCTGACCGCCGGCACGCCCCGGGGGACGCGCCCCCCGGATGCCTGCGTCCGCTTGCCCTCGACCACGTTCCCCATTGTCGTCCGGCCGGGGCCGCGATGTCAGCCCAGCACGCTGAGGCCCCGTCCGCTGGCCGGGGTCAGCG
>CAMCQD010000424.1 GCA_945876925.1 uncultured Dermatophilus sp. | reverse complement strand
GCTGCGCCGCCGTCGAATACCGGTCAAAACCAGACACCCGGGAATCACGACCACTCGTGCGGATCTTGACCTGGGCGGACGCGGCGGGTGCGGCGATATCGGTCTGATTCAGCACCTGATCACCGCCTCCCAGGTTCCCAGCGGGAATCGTGATACCGCCGTTGGCGGGGCTGTTGAGCGCGTATGTCACCTCGGTGACGGCAGGGGGCACCTTAACGGCGACGTCCGAGAACTCCACCCTGACTGCCTGAGCCTGAAGCTGATCGTTGGTGATCTTGAGCAGATTAACCTCAGGGGCAACCGTGATGGCGCTACCGACCTGGGTGCCTGCGCTGTTGAACTGCTTGACAGTGACCTGCTTGGTCGTGTCGAACGCTGCCTGACCGCCGGGATTACTAGTGAGATCAACCTGGATCGCCGCGGTACCGCCCACGTCACCGTTCTTGGTCAGCACGCCATCAGTCCTGGAGACGCTGATAGGGCCGACCAGCTGGGTCGAGTTATCGGCAGCGAGAGCTGGGTTAGCTACCGTGAGCGAGCCGTTGATGACGGTCGCCGGGACGGTCTTGGACTCGTCTTTCTTATCCCCGAACCAGAAAACCGGCGTGCCCGCGGCAGCGGTACCGGTGTAGGCCTTGGCCGAGACGACGACGTCACCGGCTTTCACGCCGGCGCCGACGTTGATCTTCACGTCGTTGAGCGACCCGATGAACTTGGCCGCCGCAGCACCAGTGTCATTGTCGTTGATGAAACTGAGGACCACCTGGTCCTGGAAGGCCGGGTTGTTCAGCGAGCTGCCCATGGACACCGTGAACTCCGGCGCAACCGGGGCGACCCCGTTGGCAGGAACCGTGTAGGCCTTCTCGCCGCCGCCCTCAACATCACCGGCGACAGCGGGGCTGCTGGATTCCTTCAGGCTCCTGGCCGCGATGTGGGTGTCATCGGCATACGCCTTCGAATCGATGGCGACGGCAGGCGTTCCGGCGAAGCTGATCCGCTTGGTCAGGGTACCGCTGGCCGCCCCACCTTGCTGGATGGAGAAGACGAGCTTGTCCCCGGCCTTCCACGTGGCCGGGATGACGAACCGCATGGCCGCGATGGCCTGGTCGTTCACCCCAGCCGAAACGGCCTGGGCACCCTGGGTTCCCTCCGTGTTGTCGTCGGAGTCGATGATCCCGAACGAGGCCGCCTTGGCCGCGTTGGCGGCCGACAGGCCGGTTCCGTCCCAAGAAATGGCCGCGGGGCCGAATGCCGTAGCGAGCAGGGCAGAGGCACCAAGGCCAGCAATAGTACGAGTACGCAGCTTAGCTGCACGGTTCACGTGGACCTCCTGAAGGTAATGCTGTGCAGGACTCGGGTACATGAATGCACCCCCCTGGGAAGGCTCACCACGAGCCGCGCCCGCACAGGGCGCCCGTTCCACTCATCACATCCAAGATTTTCAGCGTACCGCCACTCGCGGCATAGTCGGCAATAGCATCCAGCCGCAGCATGTCGGCCGCACCGGCGCACATGGCGAAACCGGAAATCAGCGTCAGCTCTCTCCGGGGAGCTGCGCACGAGTACCGAAATTAATACGGACGGCCGACTTAATAGCCTCCCGGTCTGAATACCAGGGCAGCATGATCGGCCTATCCTGCGGCGCCAGGCGATGACAAGCCGGCAGCATCTCCTGGCCGCAGCGCGATCAGGGCTACCCGCCCGGGCTGCTCACCGGGCGCGCGGATCAGACGTTAAACCGGAACTCGACTTCGGAGCCACGACCCAAGGCACACCTCCATGACCCTCGTACAACAAGCTACAGGGCAGCTGTACGCGAACTTCGAAGGTGCTCAATGTGCGACTGGATCTCCTCCTCGGAGGAGTACCGAGCCTTGATCGCTGACCACCAGCGGCTCTCAGCGACGGACTTCGGCCCGTAACGACCATCGCTCATGCCCGTCCTGGTCACGATCAGTCCGTGGCGCGCTCGTGAGAGCATCACCAGTAGGACTCGCTGCTCCTCGTCCAGTGCGTCACCCTGACTGCTCTGCTTCCCCGGCAAGTGTCCTTCCTCAAGGCCGACCACGATCGCCCAGTCGAACTGTTGGCCTTTGCCGGTGTGGGCGTTGAGCAGGTGAACTCCCGGACCGACCGACCGCTTGGGATCAGCAGTCCTGATTGACCTTACGGCGGCCCTGGCGGTAGTGGACTCGCTCTGCTCGAGGATGTCGAACGCGTCATCGACGAGTTCTCTGGCGTCGACGTCTGCGGGGTCAAGGGAGTCTAGGACAGCGTGTCTCGCATCGGCGACCGAGGCACCCCTCGGTAGCGCGCTGACCGCCGACTGGATTAGAGCCACGGTCGCTGGATCATCGATTGCGAGCTCCCACCTGCGCACCGGAACGTCCGTCTGCTCGACGAAGGCGGCATCGATGATTTTCCTTCTCCACCCAGCCCTGGCGATGATCCCGATCGAGGCATCGGGCACCGCGCGGTGGATCGACGTGGCCAACCGAACCGCCAACGCTGCCTCAACCGCCTGGTCCTGGAGCATGAGCGCGGCCGAACAGCCCCCACCGGGCCACTTTTCCGGGATCGCGGAGACGAGACCCGATTCCGGGTCGACCTGCTCGCTGATCGAGTTCACTGCCTCTAAGACCATCGGAGATGCGCGGTAGGACTC
>CAMCQD010000423.1 GCA_945876925.1 uncultured Dermatophilus sp. | reverse complement strand
TTCCAACGAGGATCCGGCCCCCGCGGATCGCTGGGTCGACGCCGCCGAGCCCTCCGGGAGCAGCACGCGCACGCCCATCCTCGTCGCCGGGGCCATGGCCGCGGCCGGGCTGCTGATCGGCATCACCTGGCTGAGCCAGTCGGATCGTGACACGCCCGTGCGGAATACCGGCATCACGACGACCTCGCCGGCCTCGTCAGCGGCGACCGGCCCGGGCACGCCCGCGTCGCCGTCCGCGACCTACTCCGCGCCGACCATCCCGCCGCGCACAGCCGGGACGCCGGGTACCCCGACGACGCAGCGCACCGCCACCACCACTGCCACCGTGCGCCCGGCGCCGACCCGGACGGTGACGACGGCTCCTCAGGTGACGCCCACCGCCACGGTGCCCTCCCGCACCGTCACCCGCACCCCGACGGAAACCCCGGAGGACACCGGGGAATCCACGGCCGACGAAGCTGAGGCCAGCCTCGGCGGGGTGCCGGAGGCGAGCGAGTAGCACCGGTGCCGCACCAGCGCGAGCCCGCGCAGGTGCCGGCCCGCCTGCGGCCACATCCCCTGCGGGCGGGCCGGCACCGCAGATCGTTGCCGTGTGCGGTGAGTAAACGATGAGTGCGAACCGTGCGGCCACCTGCCGCGGTCACGACATCGCAGTCTGAGAGCTGGCGAGGGGACTCGAACCCCTAACCACCTGTTTACAAGACAGGTGCGCTACCGATTGCGCCACGCCAGCGGGCACTCGCCAGCGGGCGAGTATGCGCGTGACGATGATACGGCAACGCGCCGGCGGGGCACTGCGGTCAGTGCCCCGCCGGCGCGCGCTTGACGCTCGGCGCTGCTGGACGGCTCCGCTACGGGAACCCGGCCTCAGCCCTGAACGTGCTCCATCAGGGCAGAGATGGTGGCCGGGGTGAAGTACGAGGCGCCGCTGCGGCTCGCGCCGACCATGCGCTCCACGCCCCTGACGGTCTGGCTGCCGACGACACCGTCGGCGCTGACGCCGGCCCGCTTCTGCAGGGCGACGATGGTGGCGGTGCTGCTGGCGCCGGAGTTCAGGCCCAGCCAGTTGTTGAGCACGCGGCGCTGGGAACGAGTGAGGTCCGCGCGCGCCGCGGTGGAGTCCGAGGAGTCCGAGGAGCCGGAGGAGTCCGCGCCGCCACCGGAGGCGAGGCCGTTGGCGCGGGTCAGGCCCGCTTTACGGCTGCACACCGGCCAGGCGCCGGGGCCCTGCATGCGCAGGAGGTTCTGAGCCGTGGCGATCTGCTCGGACTTAGAAGCCTGGTGCGGCATGCTGGCGAACTTGGCGCCACCGGCCGCACGCCAGCTGCTGGCCGAGAACTGCAGGCCGCCGTAGTAGCCGTTGCCGGTGTTGACGCTCCAGTCGCCACCGCTTTCGCAGGAAGCGACCTTGTCCCAGACGCCGGGAGCGGCCTCGGCTGCCGGGGAGGAGGCCAGACCGCTGATGAGGGCAGCACCCGCGACGGTAGCGATACCAGCGACGCGAACGCCCAGCTTCGGCTGGCGGACAGCAGCATGCTTCGGAACGTACGACATGAAGGTGGTGATTCCTCTCCTGACGCGCGCCTGCGGGGTTAGCTGTCGGGTTCGGGCGTCAGGTGCCCGGCCACGCCGGAGCGTGACTTCACCCCTAGGCCGCAGTAACGCGGCCGGACCGGATGGTCCGCGGATCCCCCACCTTCGTCTGCCCGGAATCTCCGGTCGGGCCGGACTAGCCGGCCTGATGCCCACCGACGAAGCTCGGCGCTGTGGGCATGCGTTGCGATGGTTGTATGCGGTTGGTGTCATCACCCGCGCTGAACGACTGCGTTCATTACGTGGCGACATCGGTGACTCTAGGGCACTACCGGAAATCGAGCAAGATATAGATACGTTTGCGCATCGATTTGGTTACGAATCACCGCCCGGCTGGCGCTGCCTATCGTCAGGTGACCGATGTGCCTGAGCACCTCCGGCGCACCTTGCCAGAATTCATCCAGAACCCGCGCCGGACCGCAAACCCGCAGCGCACACGGGGTGCGCTGCGGCCAGGCGAGGTGACTTCACCGCCACCCGCCGATGGTCGTGGACATGACCCGCTCCATCGGAGTCCAGTCCGGGGACATCCCGGTCGCCTGAGTCCGCACCGCCAGATAGCTTGCGATGGACAGCAGCAGGACGCCCAGGACCAGGGCGCCTGCCCGCCCCGGGGCCACCGCGCGGACCATGGCGCGCGAACCGCGGCGCACCGGGGTGCCGCCCACGCCCCACCAGCTCACCAGCACGGCGATGCACATCCCGGCTGCGAGCGCGACCTCGCTGAACGGGTCGGCGTTACCCGGCCGGGCCAGGGCCACGAGCGCAGCCGTGCCGAACATGCCGGCCACGGCGATGATGAGGCCGCCCAGCCCGGTCACGATGCCCGTCACAGCGGCCGGGATGAGCCGCAGGGGGGCCATGAGCACGGCCACGAAGGCGTCGCTGCTGCGCGGCCCGCGGTCGAGCCGGCGTTCCTCGACATCGCGCAGCGAGGCGTACACCGTGCGCGCGATGACCGACCAGACCACCACCACGAGCACGGAGATGACCGGGTACGACGCCGCCAGCGCCATTGTCAGCAGCAGCAGGGCGAACAGCGGGAAGGTCACGCTGGCCCGGCGGGCAGGCTGCTCAGCGCGCCC
>CAMCQD010000422.1 GCA_945876925.1 uncultured Dermatophilus sp. | reverse complement strand
CGAGCATCACCAGGACCGAGCTTCGCCTGGCCCGGGGGCGCCCTTGGTGCGGCTCGGGACGGCGGGTGATGTCCACCACGGACGGGTCCAGGGCGCTCATCGCCAGCGCGTAGTAGACGAACGCGTCGCAGGCGGTGACCACATCGGAGGGGATAACCGGGGTGAACATCACCCCCAGGGCGCTCACGATGTGCAGTATCAGCAGCAGGGATAACGCCCCCAGCAGCCAGCGCATGGAGGGCACGATCTCGCGGATCCGCGCAGCAGCGTGGCCGCATAACGCCAGCACGAGGGCATCGACGATGGGGTACGCCGCCCAGACGAACGCAGTGTGCATCTCATCCGCGCCGAGGCTGGGCGCCAGCACGGTCTCCCAGAGCGCCAGCGTCACCCCGGTGACGACCGCGATGGAATCGAGCACGGCCATGCGGTCGTAGTGCCCGGCCACCTCCCTGGTGAGCATGATCAGCCACACGATGGCGCCGGCGTATCCGCCGAAGTACATCAGGTCGAGGAAGGCCAGCGGGCCGATTCCCGAGGTGGTGAAATCGCCGGTCATCGACAGCAGCAGGAAGAGCCCGCCGACCATCTGGGGTATCCAGATCCGCAGCGGCCGCGCCCCTCGCAGCATTGGCCCGGCTGTGAGGATGCACACATTGACCAGGGTCACCGCGATGAAGAAGAGTCCGCCGATGCCGTCCCGGTCGACCACGAGCAGGACGGCCGAGGACGCGGCGGCTACTAGCCCGAGGACGCTCATGCAGCGGCGCAGCCAGGTCCTGCGCCAGATCCGGCCTACTCGCGCGGCGGGGGCCCGGGTGCGGCCGGCGTCGCCCTGCCCGGGAGGGGCCTCAGGGGCGGCCGCCGGGGTCACCGCAGGTTCAGCTGGGAGGGGTAGGCGCGGATGTCCGCTGCCGAGGCAGGCACTCCCAGGAGGAAGCCCTGCGCCCACTCGAAACCGAGCTCACGCACCAGGCCAAGCTGGCCGGGGGTCTCCACGCCGGTGGCCACGACAGGCAGGCCCCGGTCCTGGATGGCGCTGGCGAGGCCGGCCAGGCGCTCGCCGGCCTGGTCAGCGCCGGAGATCTCGCCCGGCTGGAGCTTGATGATGTCGACGGGCACCGCGAGCGGCTCGGCCAGCAGATCCAGGTCCTCGGCGGTGAAGCCGTCCAGGCAGAATGCGACTTCCAGCTGCTGGAGCTCGCGCAGGTGCCCCAGCGCGGTCCGGTCGGTGTCCTTGAGCAGGCGGAACGAGTTCGTGGGCACGTCGACCAGCAGCCGGTCCCCGGGCATGCGATGCCGGAGCAGGACGCTGCTCACCTCGCTGACGAACAGCGCATGCCCCACGAAGTCCCAGGAGAGGTTCACCGAGCAGATGAGGTCGGGGCGTTCCCCGGAGGAACGCCATTCGGCCACGTCCTGCACGGCTTTGTCGAGCACGCACAGGTCGATGGCCCGGATCAGTCCGGTGGCCCCGGCGTCAGCGAGGAAACCGGGGGGCAGCCCGGCCCCGGTGCCGGCGCCGCGGCGCCGGGCCAGCGCCTCGACGCCTTGCAGCCGGCCGTCCCTGAGGTTGTAAAAGGGCTGGTAGTAGGGGACGACGTGAAGCCCGCCCAGCTCCGTCGCACCGGTCACCCCCGCCTGCGTCGCAGGCGCGGAGTCGTCCCGCGCCAATGGATCAGTCATCACGCCACCTCCTCTTGCAGCTCACTCCGAAGTTCGGCCGCGCGGCGGCGAACCTGAGCGGTCGTCACTTTGGCGTGTCCCACAGGACGAGGACGCGGAACCCCTGGACGCGTCAATAAGGTAAGGCTACCCTCACTTGCATGTCCGATTCTCCGTCCGCTGACATCCTCTCCCTCGCCGCGCGTGCCCGCAGCATCGTGGACTCCAGCGAGCACGTCGAGATCGGCTCGGCAGACGGGCTGCGCCTGCTGGTCAGCCACCTGGTCACCCCCGAGGGCGACCTGCTGGCCTCGGCGCAGGGCATGACCGGCCGGTGCGCCCGGCACCTGGGCGAAGAACGCCTCCGCCTGGTCGAGGCGCACGCGATCGACGTGAGCGGAGTGCCCCAGCGCGACCGGCTGCGCGGCACGGTACAGCTCACCGGCCATATCGCGCCCGTGCCACCGGACCGGTACCCCGAGGCCGCGGCCCGCCTGGAGCTGTCCCCCGAGGAGAGCCTGGCCGTATTCGTCGCCGAGCGGGTCCGCCTCCAGCCGCACTACCCCGCCGGTGACGAGACAGGCGTCATCGACATCCCCCTGACGGAGTACCGGCGGGCCGCCGCCGACCCGCTCACCGGATGGGAACGCGTCTGGCTGGCGCACCTGGATCACCACCACAATGCGCTGCTGCGCGCCATGGCGGCCTGGATCACCCCGCTCAGTCCCGAGGACGAGGTGCATCCTCTGCTGGCTGACCGGGACGGCATCACCCTGCGCATCTACCGGCCCGGGATCGTCTTCGACCTGCCGGTCCCCTTCCCGGAGCCCGTGCACTGCGGATGCGGTGCCATGTCGGCGTTCGGGGTACTGGCCGCCACCGTCTGGAGCTGACCTGGCCCTGGACACGGCTATGGGGGTGGCCGCCCGGGCCCGGGGGGGGCCCCCCCAAGCCCGGGCCCCCCGCGCTAGCCCGAACCCCCCGCGCGCCCGCCCCGCCCCGGGGAGCCGGGG
>CAMCQD010000421.1 GCA_945876925.1 uncultured Dermatophilus sp. | reverse complement strand
ATCCGCCAGGAGCATTACGGCAACGCCCGGCGGTCGGTGCTGCGGCTGCTGCGCCTGGCGGTGCTGCCGGTCGTCAATGAGAACGACGCCGTGGTGACCGACGAGATCCGGTTCGGGGACAACGACCGGGTCGCCGCGCTCATGGCCCACGTGGTGCGGGCGGATGCGCTGGTGCTGCTCACCGACGTGGATGCGCTGTACGACGGCCCGCCCGGGCAGCCGGGGTCCCGGCCGATCCCGCTGGTGCGCTCGGCGGCGGAACTGGAGTCGGTGCGGATCGGCGGGGCCGGCTCCGGCGTGGGCACCGGGGGGATGACCACGAAGGTGGAGGCTGCCCGGATCGCGACGGGCGCGGGCATCCCCACCGTGCTGGGTGACGCCCGTGCGGCCGAGGCGATCCTCGCCGGGGAGGAGACGGGCACGTTCTTCCTGCCGACCGGTCCGCGCCCGGCCGGCCGGATGCTGTGGCTGGCCCACGCGAGCGCCCCGCAGGGCGTGCTCACGGTCGACGACGGGGCCGTGCGGGCGCTGCGGCACCGGGGGGCCTCGCTGCTGCCGGCGGGGATCGTCCGGGTCGAGGGGACGTTCGGCGAGGGCGCGCCGGTGGAGATCGCGGACCGGCGCCGGGTCGTCGTCGCCCGGGGCCTGGTGGGGTACCCCAGCGACGAACTGCCGCGGCTGCTAGGCCGGTCCACGCACTGGCTGGGCGAGGTGCTGGGGGACCGGTTCAGCCGGGAGGTCGTGCACCGCGACCACCTCGTGCTCCTGTGAGCCCGCGGCACCTGGCGGCGGCCCCGCGGGGCCGTCCGGGGCGCGTCATTTCTACCGGGCTGGCAGATGTGACCGGTCAGATACTGACGGGACATACCCACAGGTGCTTCGGCACGTCGATGTGGTTACCGTCGTTGTCATGACCTTCCGGATCGATCGTGCGCACGTGCGCGACATCTCCTTGGTGAAGCCGTTGTGGAAGCAGATGGTGAGTGACTACGCCGCCGCCGCGTGCGGGGCGTGGCGGGTGCTGGAGCCGGGCGAGGCCTGGCAGCGGCGCCTGCAGGAGTACCTGTCCTGGATCAATGACGGCTCCGGGGTCATTTTCATCGCCACCGAGGACCTGCCTGAGGGCGCGGAGGCGTCCCCGGCGGTGACGTCGGCGATGCCGCTGCAGAACGGGGCACCGGCTTCGGCGGGGTCGCCGCGCACCGGCGCGCTGCCGGCGGTGGGAGGCCCGGCGACGGGCGTGCTTCCGGCGGTCAGCGTGGGCGCGGGGCGCCGGGTCGTGGGGTATGCGGCGCTGCGGTTCGTCTCGCCGGGTTCGACGTTCGACACCGGTGAGTCGCACGGGGAGCTGGAGTCCCTGGTGGTGCTGCCGGAACGGCGCCGCCGGGGCATCGGCACGGCGCTGCTGACGGCCTGCCGCAAGGATCTGCTGCGCCGCGAGATCACGCACTGGTCGCTGCTCACCCTGGCGTGTAACGAGGCGGCCATCGCCCTGGCGACCAAGGCCGGTTTCAGTCCCCTCATGCTCCGCATGGCCCAGCGCCTGGACGACGACTGAGCCGGGGAGCGGGGTGCGGGCGGGCGAAGCCAGCGGGCCCGGTGGCCCGGTTCGCACGCACCGCGGACAGCCCGCGCGGGTCCGGCTGTGCCCGCCCTACTCTGGCGCCATGAGTGCCATGCCGACATCGCAGTCCATCGCTCCTGAGGCAGTGGCGGCCGTCGAGCGTCTCGCCGTCAATGCGCGCCGCGCCGCCCGCACGCTCGCCCTGGCGTCCCGGGCGGAAAAGGACGCCGCCGTGCACGCCCTGGCTGATGCGCTCGTGGCGCACGCCCCCCGGATCCTCGCGGCTAACGCCCGCGACCTGGAACGGGAACGGGCCGCCGGGATGGCCGAGGGGATGCTCGACCGGCTCAGGCTGGACGATGCCCGCGTGGCCGGGATCGCCGGCGCGCTGCGCTCGGTGGCGTCCCTGCCCGATCCGGTCGGTGAGGTGGTGCGCGGCTTCACCCTGCCCAACGGGCTCCAGCTGCGTCAGGTCCGGGTGCCCATGGGCGTGGTGGGGATCATCTACGAGGCCCGGCCCAATGTCACCGTCGATGCCGTGGGGCTGTGCCTCAAGAGCGGCAACGCGGTCCTGCTGCGCGGCGGCTCGGCCGCGGCCGAGAGCAACCGGGCGCTGGTGGCGGTGCTGCGCGAGGCCCTTACCGGGGCCGGGCTGCCGGCCGGGATGATCGGCCGGGTCGATGAGGCCGGCCGCGATGGCGCCCGGGCCCTCATGCGGGCGCACGGCCTGGTCGACGTGATCATCCCGCGCGGCGGGGCGAGCCTCATCGCCACGGTGGTGCGTGAATCGGTGGTGCCGGTGATCGAGACCGGCAGCGGCAATGTGCACGTGTACGTCGACGCCGCCGCCGACCTGGACGCCGCCGCCGCGATCACGATGAACGCCAAGGTGCAGCGGCCGAGTGTGTGCAACGCCGCCGAGACGCTGCTGGTCCACCAGGACGTGGCCGGGGAGTTCATGCCGCGGATCCTGGCCGCGCTGGCCGGGGCGGGAGTGGTGCTGCACGGGGATGAGCGGACGCGGGCGCTGGCTCCCCAGGGCGTGGCGGTCGATGAGGTGACCGCGGAGCATGACGCGACCGAGTTCCACGCCCTTGAGATGGCCGTGCACGTGGTGG
>CAMCQD010000420.1 GCA_945876925.1 uncultured Dermatophilus sp. | reverse complement strand
ATCCTGCGAGTACCGGCGCAGCACCGCGAAAGCGGCCTCCTCGTCCAGCCCGAACCGCTCCATGAGCAGGCCCTGGGCGAGCCCGATCACGTGCCGGCCCTGCATGGCATCCCGCAGCCCCTCCTCGGTCTTGGCCGCCGCGATCGCCGCGGAGGCGTGCGAGCCGAGCAGCACCCCGGTAGCCACCTGGTCGGGGTCGAACGCCGACACCCTGGCCGAGTACAGATTCAGCGAGCCGAGCGTGCCGTCTAAAGTGGCCAGGCGCACCGACAGCACGCTGCGGATCCCCATCCGCTCGACCGCCTTGCACCACGGCTCCCACCGGGTCTCGGTCGCGGTGTCCTGGACGACGAATTCCGAATGCGCCCCCAGCGCCTCCAGGCACGGCCCCGACTCGAGCTCGAGTTGCAGCTCATCCGCCCGGCGGGCGATCTCGTCACTGCACAGCGCCAGCTCCACATGGCGCTTGACAAGCATCATCACGCCGCCGCGATCCGCCCCTACTGCCTCGCACACGGTGTCGAGAACAACCTTCAGCGAGGCGTCTACACCGTGTGCCGACGACAGCCGCAAGGCGAATTCGGCATACGCGAACGGGCTGGACATGATGGCATCCTCCACAGGGACCGCGGCGCTGGCCGCGGGGTATCGCTCGAGACTGGTGGGTGACAGGCGGTGCGCTAGCTCCCGTGCCCATTCCTCATGCCTGGGGCACCCCGGCCGCGGGCCGGAAGCCCGCGAGACGCTCGAGCGGAGATGCGGTCACTGATGCGCCACGGCGAGAGCACACCGCGAACGGAGTAGGCCACAGAACAGCTCCAGTCAGCACGGAGGTGACAGTGGCACCGTTCCTGGACCACACGGCGAGGTCGATCAGCAGGCATGCGAAGAGTCGACGATGCGCTCGATCGAGAGAGGCGCCGTAGCAACAGCGCTCGCTGGAGTCACTTTAGACGAGGCCGTCAATTGGCACGACTCGGACAGCTAGGTACGCGGCCCGTGGAACCAGAGCCGCCCCGACCGGCAAGGAAGCAGCAGTTACGCTGGGGCCGAATAGAACTCGCGTGAGTGTGGGTAGCCGGCGCGGGCTCGCCCGCCGTCGCCGGGCGGCGCTCCGGTACCAGATGCCCTGGTTTCTCCCCGGGACCGGGCCGGAGCCTTAAGGACGTCTCAGGTGGTGCTGGCGTCCGCCGCGCACAGGCTGACGGCCTCGTCGACAGACTCGTGCAGCGGCAGGATGCGGTCCAGGCCGGTGATCGAGAACAAGCGGATGATCCGCGGGACCGTGCACACCAGCCGCACCGACCCGGATGCCATCTGCGCCAGGCGGGTACGGCCCACGATGACGCCGAGCGCCGCCGAGTCCATGAAGCTCACCTGGTTCAGGTCGAGCACGATCCGCAAGTGCCCGGCCCGGATGTGCCGGTCCAGCGCCCCCCGCAGAGCCGGAGCGGACATCACGTCCAGGTCTCCTTCCAGGGAAATCACCGAGATATCCCCGCGACGCTGGTCCGTAATGACCAAATCCACCAAGGATCACTCCCTCTCCACGGCCGCGCTGCTCATCCGGGCAGCGCGCGTATCCGGGACCCTGGCATGCCCGGGGCAGACATCGGACGCCTGACCGGAAACAGACCCATTGTGGCCCACATCATTCGCTGGAACGTAATCACTGGCTCCGCCTGCACAGACGCCCCTGGGCCGCAGGCCGATCCAGGTTCGCATACCCTCCGCCGGGCGGCGCGGTCTCTTAGCCTGGTCATCGATGCCCCTGTCCCCCGACGACCTGCTAGCCGCGCTCACTGCCACCGGACGCTGCGGCACGATCCTGCACGTGCGGCGCATCCCCGAACGCACCGCTCGTACCGCCGGCCTGCCCGGATGGGTCACGCCGCCGCTGCGCGCCGCCCTGGCACGGGAAGGCATCACGGCCCTGTGGAGCCACCAGCGCACCGCCGCCGACCTCATCCACGCCGGGCGCAACGTCGTGCTTGCCACCGGAACCGCCTCCGGCAAGAGCCTGGGCTATCTCCTTCCCCTGCTGAGCGCCCTGGCCGCCGGGCCAGGGCACGGCGGCCTGCGCGCACGCCCCGCGGAACCGACCGCCCTGTACCTGGCCCCCGCCAAGGCCCTGGCTGCGGATCAGCTCGCCCGGATCCGGCGATACGACATCCCCGGGGTGCGCGCCGCCACCTATGACGGCGACGCCGGAGCCGAGGAGCGCGCCTGGGTGCGCAGGCACGCCAACTTCGTGCTGAGCAACCCCGACATGCTGCATCGTTCGCTGCTGCCGCAGCACGCCCGCTGGGCACCGTTCTGGCGCGGCCTGGCATATCTGGTCGTCGATGAGAGCCACACGTGCAAAGGCGTATTCGGATCGCACGTGGCGGCGGTGCTGCGCCGCGCCCGGCGCATCGCGGCCCACTACGGCGCGGACCCGGTATTCACGTTCACCTCCGCCACCTCCGCCCGGGCCGCGGCCCACTGCGAGGCCCTGCTCGGGCTGCCGGTCACGCAGGTCGACGACGACGGCTCACCGCGCGCCGCCGCGACCTTCGCCCTGGCCGATCCCGGTCCCGGGGACGGCACGCTCGCCGTCGCCGGGAGGATGCTGGCCCATCTCGTCCGCGCGGGGGCCGGGAGCATCCTGTTCGCCCGCTCCCGGGCAGGCAGCGAGGTGGCCGCGGCCCGGGCCGG
>CAMCQD010000419.1 GCA_945876925.1 uncultured Dermatophilus sp. | reverse complement strand
GCGCCCGGGGCCTGACCGGCGCTCCCCGCAGCTAACCTGGCCTGCGTGGATATGCTCGTCCTGGCCATCGTGGGGTTGCTCGTCATCACCGGATGCACTCAGCTGGCGCCCCGGATCGGGCTGGCCTCGCCGCTGGTCCTGCTCGCCCTGGGGACCGGGGTGGGTTTCCTGCCGATGGTCGCCCCCGTCGAGGCCGACCCCGAGATCGTACTGCAGATGGTCCTGCCGCCGTTGCTGTTCGGAGCGGCTGCGGGCATGCCGCTGATCGACTTCCGCCGCGAGCTGTTCCCGGTCGCGGCGCTGGCGATCGGGCTCGTCGTCACCTCGGCGGTGGTGCTCGGGCTAGTAGTGCACGCGCTGGTCCCGGCGATCGGGCTGCCGTGGGCGATCGCGCTGGGCGCGGTGCTCAGCCCCACCGACGCCGTGGCGGTGAGCATCGCCAGGGACCTGGGGGTTTCGCACCGCATCATCACGATCCTCGACGGTGAGGGCCTGTTCAATGACGCCACTGCCTTAGTGCTGCTGTCCTCGGCTACCGCGGCCGGGCTGATGACCGACGCCGACGCGCTCACCCCGGCCAGCCTGGCCTGGGATTTCGTGCTCGCGCTGACGATCGCGGTGGTCATCGGCTGGGCGGTCGGCGAAGTGATGCACCGGGTGTGCGCCCGGGTCACCGACGCGACCGCGAGCACGGTCGTCTCCTTCACCATCCCGTTCCTGGCCTCCATTCCCGCTGAGCACCTGGGCGGGTCCGGGCTGGTAGCGGCCGTCGTAGCCGGGCTGACCGGGTCGGTGCGCGCCCCCGCTCTCATCGCCCCGGCGATCCGCCGCACGGCCCAGCACAACTGGCGCACGCTGGTACTCGTACTGGAGGGCGGGATCTTCCTGGTGATGGGGCTGGAGGCCTACGGCATCGTGCACCAAGTGCGGGAGACCACCGGCGGAACGGGCCGGGCAGTCATGGTGGCGGTGATCGCCGGGGCGGTCACGCTCACCCTGCGGGCTGTGTTCGTCGTGCCGATGATGGCCTGGCTGCGCCTGCGGGGCCACCGCTCCCGGCGGCGGTACGAGCGCAACGAGGAACGGCTGGCCGTGTTCGAGCAGCGCCTGGCCAGGGCCTCAGCCGCAGACGAGGAGCTGATCGCCGCCTGCACCCTGACCCAGGAGGAGTGGAGCCGGCGAGTGCGGCGGTGGAACCGGCGCCTGGAGGCCGGTCAGCGCCGCCAGCGGCGCGCCCGCCACGATCTGGACTACTTCCTGGCCGATCCGCTGAGCTTGCGTGAGGCGAGCGTCATCATCTGGGCAGGCATGCGCGGCGCGGTCACCCTGGCCGCAGCCCAGACCCTGCCGCTGAGCACGCCGCTGCGCCCGTTCCTGCTGCTGGTCGCGCTCCTGGTCGCCGCTGGTTCCCTGGTGCTGCAGGGGCTGACGCTGCCCGTGCTCATCCGTGTGGTCAGGCCGCAGATGGCCTCCGCGGGCGCCGACGAGCGGGAACGCGAGTGCCTGGTCGCCCTGCTGGGCGGGGCCGATCCGGGACTCGGCCCTGGGCCGGGCGCTGGCGGAGTGCGCCGGGCAGGACTCCCGCCAGCTCAGCGGCCTGGGCATGCTCCGCTCGCACTCCACAGCCGGGCGCGCGGTCGTCCAGGCGGATCTGGACCGGCGCCGCGAGCGCGGCGAGGTCACCGGGGACCCGGCGGTACCCGCAGGCGCGCCGCCGGAGAACGGGGCCGGGTGGCTGACCCCGCAGCAGGTGCAGGAGCTGACGGTCGAGGCCATCCGGGCCCAGCGCGCGGTGCTGCTCCAGACCCGCGACGAGGGGCTGTTCTCGTCGGCGTCGCTGGAGTTCGCCCTCGAACGGCTGGACGCTGAAGAGATCATGCTCACCAGCGGGGCCTGACGCGCGCCCTGCGCCCGCGTCCCGGCTCACCTGGCGGGGTCATGGGCGTCCAGGAACGCCAGCACCTCCCGTCCGGCCCGCCCGGGCTGCTCCATGAGCAAAGAGTGGGAGGCGCCCGGCCACACCTGCGCCTGGAGGGCGGGCATGAGGGTCCGGGCCCGGGCCAGGGCCGCCTGCGGGTCACCGATGACGGCGCTGTTTCCGGCCAGGGCGAGATAGACCGGCATGCGCAGGGCACGCAGCTGGTCGTCGCCGAATAGCTCCGGGAACGACCGGCGCGAGACGTAGTGCTGAGTCCCGGCGTCGATCATCCGGGTCATCGGGTCTGCGCGGTCGATCTTGCCGGTTCCGCCGATCTGGGCCAGCGCCCGGTCGCGCCAGCTCTGCGGCAGGAACGGGATCGACGACGGCACGGACCAGGCGTACACCTGCCAGGGCAGCCCGGCGACCGTCTGCACCGGGTCGAACAGCGACAACGTGGCCACCTGCTCCGGGTACCGCAGCGCGAAGTTCGCCGCCGACCAGCCGCCGAACGAATGCCCGGCCACGTGCACCCGCCCCAGGCCGAGCCCGGTGACCGTCTGGGCGATCCAGTCCGCCTGGGCCTGGGCACCGTCCAGCGGGACGGTCTGCGCGCTCAGGCCGGCGTCGCCGAGCGCGTCCAGCGCGTACACCGTGCGGCCTGCCGTGAAGTACGGCAGGTTCTCCTGCCACATCGGGATGCCCGCGCCCCAGCCCGGCAGCAGCAGCATCGGGGTACCGGAGGCGTCACCGACCCGCAGCACCCGCACGATGCCGTAATCCGTCT
>CAMCQD010000418.1 GCA_945876925.1 uncultured Dermatophilus sp. | reverse complement strand
CCCGCTAGCTGAACCGGGCTCCCGGGGCAGGTGCGCGCCGCCTGCCCCGGGGAACGCCGGCGGAACCGGCCGGCCGTCGTCCCGGTACGGCAAGGCGATGCCCAGGAGGACGTCACCTCCTGGTCCGGGTACTCCCAGCCCGGGTCAGGACAGGGCCGTGGCACGCGTTCCTCGCCGGGCGGGCGTCCCACGGCCGTGATGTGCTTGTGCCATCCCCAGACCGGAGGTGACCCCATGCCGCCTTCGCCGGACGCATCCGCGCAGCCGGTTTCCCCGGCCGCGCGCGAGCTCACCACGCTGCTGCGGGAACTGCTCCTCCTCGGGGTGATCACCAGCGACGGCGGCATCACGGACCCCGAGCGCTTCGAACGTGAGATCCGGGCCCGGCGGCATCACCTCACCGCGCTGGCGGCCGCGTGGCACGCCGGCCAGGCGGTCACGGCCGGGCGGGCCCCGGTCACCTCTGCCTTCCTCGTGCGGCGCATCCGCGCCCTGCTGTGAGCGCTACCGGGCACCTGAGCCCCAGCCGCCACCCCGGCGTCACCCCCGCGGGGCGCCTCCGCGGGTGGCACCTGCGGGAGTAGCCGGCTCGCGGCCCGGCCCGGGGAGCCGGGCCAGCCGGCGGGAGCCTGCGCAGCCCGCGGTCAGGCCCGCCCGGTGAAGAAGGGGCGCAGCTGGTCCTCGGGCAGGGGCCGCTCGATGCGGGCATCCCACGGCCGGGCGACGCCGCCGAGGGCGAGGATCGCATCGAGCAGCTTGGCGGTGAACCCCCACACGAACAGGCCCCCGGCCCCGAACCCGGGGCCCCGGTAGGCTCCCGGGCCGGTCACGGTGAACCGGTTGGCGGGGTCGGCCAGATCGGCCAGCGGCACCCGTACGACCTGGGCGACCTCACCGGGGTCGACTACGCCGATCGCGTGCGGTTCACGCCACCAGCCCAGCACGGGGGTGACGGCGTTCCCGCGGGGGCGCATGTACAGCGGGGGCAGGGTGCGGATGACCTCGACCGAATCGGGGTCCAGGCCGACTTCCTCGGACGCCTCGCGCAGGGCCGCGGCGACCGGCCCGTCGTCCCGGGCGTCGATGTGCCCGCCCGGGAAGGACACCTGGGCGGCGTGCGAGCTGAGGTGATGGGCCCGCTCGGTGAGCACGACATCCAGTCCGGCCAGCTCAGGGGCCGCCCCCGGCCTGCGCGGCCCGTCCCCGGCCACGAGGATGAGCACGGCGGAGGTGCGCCGGGGCGTGGCCGGCGGGGCGAACTCGGCGAACCAGTCAGGCACCGACCCGGCCACTTCCGCCCCCGCCCGGGCCAGCCACCGCGGCGGGGCGACCGGGGCGGGTTCGCTTGCGGGACGAGGCGATTCCGGTGCGCTCCGGGCCGGGAAGCACCCGCCGGGTCCGCAGGCCGGGCCGGCGGTTCCCGGCCCGGGGATGACGGTGGCGAACGGATCCGCCTGCGGGTCGGGCAGGCCCCCTGCCGGCCCGGTCGTCTGCTGCGCCATACCGTCTGCAACCGCGCTCCGCGGCCCGGTGTTCCGCGCCGCCGCTCACCCGCCCGGTGCGGTCTTCGCGGCCCTGCGCCCGCCCGCCGGCGGCCCGGCCCGGTGGCGCGATCGGCTCGCAGCCACCTCCGGCCGGCACGTGCCCGCAAGCGGGAGTAGGTTGTTCGTGGATCCGCGGCCCCGGCGGCCCGGGGCGCGCGGGCCTGCCCTCACCGACGCCTGGGAACGGAGAATCACATGAGCCGGATCAGCGAGCGCCACCGCCGCTACGCCGGGACCTTCGCCGATGTCGTCGCCCGCACGACGGACTGGGACGCCCCGACCCCCGTGCCCGAGTGGCGCGCGCATGACGTGGTGGAGCATCTGCTCACCTGGCCCGGGCAGGTGCTGCGCGAGTGGGCGGGCATTGAGCTGACGCCCCGCGACGAAGGCGATTTCACCGCGCGCTGGGCCGCCTGGTCCCGGGACATGCAAGCGCTGCTGGAAAGCGAGGAGAGCACGCGGCTGCTGGAGAAGGGGGACTTCCAGGGGCAGCCGCTGGAAACCGTCATCGACGTGCTGTACCTGCCCGACGTCTTCATGCACACGTGGGATCTGGCCAAGGCCGGCGGCCTGGAGGCCGGATACGACCAGGAGAGCGCGTCCGCGATGCTCGCCGGGATGCGGTCGGTCGAGGACATGCTGCGCACCTCGGGGCATTTCGGGCCGGCCATGCCCACGCAGCGGGAAGACCCGATGAGCCAGCTCATGGCCTTCGTAGGCCGGGACACCGAGTTCACCGCCGGGTGAGCCCCGCCGCCTGCGGCCCTCACCTGGCGGGCTTGGTCCAGTCCAGCCAGTAGCGGTAGGAGAACCTGCGGCGCACCTGGCTGCCCGGTAGCACGGCGGCGGCGACGGACCGGACATCCGCCAGCGATTCCTCGGCCTGCGCGGTCGTCATGCCCGGGTAGGCCGCCTCCCGGTGCAGTTTGCTCATCAAGCGGATCGGGAGCACGAGCATCCCTGAGACGATCCAGTCGCGCGCGGTCTTACTGGCCGTGAGCCCGACGACGACCAGCCGCCCTCCCGGCACGAGCAGGTCCCGCATCCGTTCCAGCGCGGCGGCCACCGGCATGTGCTGGAGCGTGGCCACGCAGGTGATGAAGTCGAAACGCTGCCCGCCGAGTTCGGGCGAGCTGAGGAAGTCCCCGTGGATGACCTGCGCG
>CAMCQD010000417.1 GCA_945876925.1 uncultured Dermatophilus sp. | reverse complement strand
CGCCTCACCGTGCATCCCCGGTCCGTCACCGCGGCCCTGCGCGCTGAGTCTTCGTGGCTCGATCCGCGGTTGCGCGCCCTCGTGGCTGCTCAGGCCGGCCCGGTTGGCATGGCCAGTCCCGGCGCCGTCCCGGCCGGGCTGCCGTGGCAGGAGCCGGACGGCGGGCTCGCCGGCAGCGCGGGCGTCCCGGAGGGCGCGCCGCCGCCGGATCCGGGTCCGTTGCACGGCGGCTGGGATCAGGTGGCCCGGCGGATGCGGGAACAGCGCGCCCCGGCCCGCGGTGACGCCGATGTGCGGGCCGCGCTGCGCCGCGCCCGGGACGATCCCGCCGGCCTCACCGACGCCCAGTACCTGGCCCTCATCACCAGCGACGGCGCCGACCTGGAGGCGGTCGCGGACTTAGCCGACGACCTGCGCCGCGACGCCGTGGGCGATGAGGTGACCTTCGTCGTCAACCGCAACATCAACTTCACGAGCGTGTGCTACGCCGGCTGCCGGTTCTGCGCCTTCGGCCAGCGGGCCACCGATCCCGGCGCCTACCGGCTCACCCTGGACGAGGTGGCCGGGCGGGCGGCGCAGGCCCAGGCGGCCGGGGCCACCGAGGTGTGCCTGCAAGGCGGCATCGACCCGCAGCTGGGACGGCATTCGTACACCGGGATCGTGCGCGCGGTCACCGCGGCCGCCCCCGGCATCCACGTGCACGCCTTCTCGCCCATGGAGGTCGGCACCGCCGCAGCCAGGGCGGATCTGAGCCTGTCCGAGTGGCTCACCGAGGTGCGCGCGGCCGGGCTGGGGTCGCTGCCCGGCACGGCCGCGGAGATCCTCGACGACGAGGTCCGCTGGGTGCTCACCAAGGGCAAGCTGCCCGCCTCGGCCTGGATCGAGGTGATCACCACGGCGCACCAGCTCGGCATCCCGACGACCTCGACGATGATGTACGGGCACGTCGACCACCCCCGGCACTGGGTCGCCCACCTGCGCACCCTGGCCCGCATCCAGGACGACACCGGCGGGTTCACCGAGTTCGTGCCGCTGCCGTTCGTGCATCTCAGCACCCCCGTGTACCTGGCCGGGCTGGCCCGCCCGGGGCCGTCGATGCGCGACAACCGGGCAGTGCACGCGGTGGCGCGGATCCTGCTGCACGGCCGGATCAGCAGCATCCAGGCCTCGTGGGTCAAGCTCGGCGCCGAGGGCGCCCGGCTCATGCTCCGCAGCGGCGCCAACGACCTGGGCGGCACCCTCATGGAGGAGACGATCAGCAAGCTGGCCGGGTCCCGGCACGGCACGGCCCGGACCCCTTCGCAGATCGCCGCGATCTGCGAGCCGATGGGCCGCCCCGCCCGCCAGCGCACGACCACCTACCAGCGGCTGCCCGCCCCGGCGGCCTGAGCCCCGATCCGGGGGGCGCGGCGGGGGCGATAAGCTGGTGAGCCGTGAAGACCTTTGAACAGATGTACGCCGAAGTCACCGGCAAGGCGAGCACGCGCCCGCACGGCTCGCGCACCGTCGAGGAACTGGACGCCGGCGTGCACTTCATCGGTAAGAAGGTCGTCGAGGAGGCGGCCGAGGTGTGGATGGCCGCCGAGCATGAGGATGACGACCGGGCGGCTGAGGAGATCAGCCAGCTGCTGTATCACACGATCGTGCTCATGGTCGCCAAGGGAATCAGCCTGGACGACGTGTACGCCTATCTGTGAGCTGTGCGGGCGGTGGCCCGCGCGGGTCACCTCCGCCCGGTTTCCCCGCCCGCCCCGGCACCGGCCAGCCCCGGCGCCGTCACCTCATCCCCCGACCTGACACGAGAGTTCCCCATGCTGCGCATCGCCGTCCCCAACAAGGGGTCATTGTCCGAATCAGCCGTCACCATGCTGCGCGAGAGCGGCTATCGCACCCGCCGCGACACCAGGGAGCTGGTGCTGCGCGACCCCGGCAACGACATCGAGTTCTTCTACCTGCGCCCGCGCGACATCGCCACCTACGTCGGCTCGGGCACGCTGCACGGCGGCATCACCGGCCGTGACCTGCTGCTCGATTCCGGCAGCGACGCCGTGGAGACGCTGCCGCTGGGGTTCGCCCGTTCGACGTTCCGGTTCGCCGCCCGGGCGGGGGCGTTCCGCGACGCCGCCGAGCTGGCCGGTAAGCGCGTCGCCACCAGCTACCCCGAGCTGGTGCGCGCCCACCTGGAAGGCCAGGGCGTCGCCGCCCGGGTGGTCCGGCTCAACGGCGCGGTCGAGACCTCCATCACCCTGGGCGTGGCCGACGCCATCGCCGATGTGGTCGAGACCGGCACCACGCTGCGCAACCAGGGCCTGGACGTGTTCGGTGAGCCGATCCTCCACTCCGAGGCGGTGCTCATCGCCCGGCCCGCGCTGGTGTCCGACCCCGCGTTCGAGGTGTTCCGGCGCCGGATGCAGGGCATCGTCACCGCCCGCACCTACGTGATGATGGATTACGACATCAGGGCCGACCTCATCGATGAGGCGAGCCTCATCACGCCCGGGCTGGAGTCGCCGACCGTCTCGCCGCTGCACGGCGGGAATCACGTGGCGGTCCGGGTGATGGTCCGCCGGGCCGGGGTGAATCAGGTCATGGATCAGCTGTACGCGCTCGGGGCACGCGGCATCATCGTCACCGACATCTCGGTCTGCCGCACATGAGCGGCACGCCGGCCGACCCGTACTCGACTTTCGGCCCGCGCTGGGGCACCCGCGTACCGGTCG
>CAMCQD010000416.1 GCA_945876925.1 uncultured Dermatophilus sp. | reverse complement strand
TACCAGCGTGCTGGCCAGCCGCACCCGGGTGCTGCCGGTGCCGCGCCCGGACGATCCGGGCGACCCCCAGCCCGTCCCCGCGGACCAGCCGGGTGAGGGGCCGGGCCCGGGGCGCTCCCGCCCGGGCAGGCGCGGCCGGTTCCTGGCGGCGGCACTGGCAACCGCGCTGCTGGCTGGCAGCGCATGGGTGTTCCTGGCCGGTCCCGGTTCCGCCCGCGAGGTTCCCGGCGTAGCCGGCCTGGAGCGCACGGCCGCGATCTCGGCCCTGGAGCAGGCCGGCTTCCGCGCCCAGGTCACCGAGGCCTACTCCGAGGATGTCCCCGCCGGGGACGTCATCTCCACCGACCCCCAGCCGTCCGCCCAGGCCAGGGCGCTGCTGCCGGTCACGGTGACCGTTTCCCGCGGGCCCGAGCGCTACCCGGTGCCGGAGGTGAGCGGCCAGTCCCTCGGCGCCGCCAGTGAGGCGATCACCGCAGGTCATCTGGCCGTCGGCGCGCGCACCGAGGAGTACAGCGAGACCGTGGCGGTGGGCAGCGTCATCCGCACCAGTCCCCCGGCCGGCACCGCGCTCAAGCCCGGCGCCGCCGTGGCCATCGTCACGAGCAAGGGCCGCGAGGCGATCGCCATCGCCGACTGGACGGGCAAGAGCATCGATTCAGCCCGCGAGGAGCTGGAGTCGCGCGGCATCACCGTGAAGATCTCCCAGGAACGCAACGACGACGAGGTCGCCGAGGGCAACATCATCAGCCAGTCCCCCGGGGTCACCACCTTGCACCGGGGCGACACCGTCAGCTTCGTGGTGAGCAAGGGCCCCGAGCAAGTCACGGTGCCCGAGGTGCAGGGACGGCCGGAGGACGAGGCCACCAGCCTCCTCAAGAGCGCCGGTTTCGAGGTGCGCGTCGAGCGCATCGTGGGCGGGGTGTTCGGCACCGCCCGGGATACCGATCCGGCGGCGGGAGCCACGGCCCCCAGGGGCAGCCTCATCACCTTGCGCATCGTGTGAGCCCGCCCTGGGTCCTTGCCCGGGCGCGCGCCGCCGGAGGACGCCTATTCCAGGGCGTACCGCTCGTCCCGGTCGATCCGGCCGCGCTCGTGATACCCGCGGCTCTCCCAGAACCCCGGCGTACCGGCCTGGCAGTAGTGGAGTTCCAGCAGCCACTTGGTGCTCTTCCAGCCGTACAGGTGCGGCAGCAGCAGCCGCACCGGCCCGCCGTGCTCGGGCGGCAGCGGGAGGCCGTTCATGCCGGTGACCAGCAGCGCCTCCGGGTGCAGCAGATCCGATACCCGGATGGTGCTGGAGTATCCGTACGCCGCGTAGGCCAGCACTCCCTCGATCCCGTCGGCCGGGGGCACCTCGGCCACGACCAGCGCCGCCGGGACGCCTGACCAGTCGGCTAGTTCCCCGGGCCCCTCCTGGACGTTGAGTACCGCGCTGCGCACCACCCGGATTGGCATGGTGCTCAGCCGGGTCCAGGTGATCACGCCATCCCGGCCGGTGCGGGTCAGCCCGGTGATGGTCAGTGCCCATTCCCCGGCGTCGATCCGGGGAATCGGGCCGTAATGCTGCGGCGGGCGGACGTATTCGTCCGGACCGATCGGCTCGCGCCGGTCAGCGCCGCCCTCGCCTGGAACGTCGGCCACCATCGCCCGGTCCGTATCCCCCCTTGCGCTCTGACTGATCAGGCGACGCCCGCGGAAGCGGGCCGCGTGCCCGGAACCGGGCCAGAGAGCATCTCTGCTATCACGAAAGCCAGTTCTAGGCTCTGCTGATGGTTAAGCCGGGGGTCGCACAAGGTCTCGTAGCGCTTCTCCAGGTCGACGTCGTCGATATGGACCGAGCCGCCCAGGCACTCGGTGACGTCGTTACCGGTCAGCTCCACGTGAATGCCGCCAGGCACGGTCCCCTCGGCACGGTGCACCTCGAAGAAGCCCCGGACCTCCTCCACGATGTCCTCGAACCGGCGGGTCTTGAAGCCGTTGGAGGACTCGAAGGTGTTGCCGTGCATCGGATCGCACACCCACGTCACTGAGATACCAGCCTCTCGCACTCCGGCGATGATGCCCGGCAGTTTATCGCGAACATTGCCCGCGCCCATCCGTGTAATGAGAGTCAGCCGCCCCGGCTCGTCGATCGGGTTCACCCGGCGGGCCAGCTCGACGATCTCCTGCGCAGAGGCGTTCGGGCCGACCTTGACCCCGACCGGATTGCTGATCCGCGTGATGAAGTCCACATGGGCCCCGTCGAGGTCACGGGTGCGCTCACCGACCCACACGAAGTGCCCGGAGGTCGCGTACGGCAGCTGGGTACGTGAATCGATCCTCGTCAGCGGGTGCTCGTAGTCCAGCAGCAGCGCCTCGTGGCTGGCCCAGACGTCAACCGCCCGCAGCGCCTCGAAATCGACCCCGCAGGCGGCCATGAAGCGCATGGCCTTGTCGATCTCGGCGGCCAGCTTCTCGTACCGGCGGTTCGCCGCGGTCCGGACGAAGCCGCGGTTCCATTCGTGCACGTACCGCAGGTCGGCGAACCCGCCCTGGGTGAAGGCGCGCACGAGGTTCAAGGTGGCCGCGCTGGCGTGGTAGGCGCGCACCAGCCGCGCCGGATCGGGCACCCTGGCCTCCGGCTCGAAGGCGAAGTCATTGACCAGGTCGCCCCGGTAGGACGGCAGGGACACATCGCCGCGGGTCTCGGTGTCGTTGCTGCGCGGCTTGGCGTACTGGCCGGC
>CAMCQD010000415.1 GCA_945876925.1 uncultured Dermatophilus sp. | reverse complement strand
GATCGCTCATCGGCACCCTGTACGAGGAGAACCGCCAGGTCGTCCCGCTCACCGAGATCGCCCCCATCATGCAGGAAGCGCAGATCGCGATCGAGGACGACCGCTTCTACGACCACGGCGGCATCGACCCGCGCGGCCTGGCCCGGGCCATGATCGCCACCGCGCGCGGCGACACCCAGGGCGCCTCGACCATCACCCAGCAGTACGTCCGGCAGACGCTGGTCTACACGGCCCTGAAGACCGACAACGCCCAGGGGGCCGAGGCCGCGCTGGAACGCGGCGGCATCGCCGGAATCATGCGCAAGCTGCAGGAGATGAAGTACGCCATCGCCCTGGAGGAGAACCTCGACAAGGACCAGATCCTCGAGGGGTACCTCAACCTCGTGTACTACGGCGCCGGGGCCTACGGCGTCGAGGCAGCGGCCCAGCGCTACTTCGGGGTGCGCGCCTCCAAGCTCACCCTGCCCCAGGCCGCCATGATCGCCGGGATGGCGCAGCGGCCCAGCTACACCGACCCGTTCGTGCGACCCGACTCCACGTTGCGCCGCCGCAACGCCGTGCTGCAGCGCATGCACGACACCGGGCACATCACCCGGGAGCAGATGGAGAAAGCGCAGGCCACCGACCTGGGGCTGAATCCGACCTACCCGAAGGCCTCGTGCCCGTCCTCAGTGGACCCGTATTTCTGCGAGTACGTGAGCAACTGGCTGATGGACCAGGAGTCTTTCGGGGCCACGCGCGAGGAGCGGCGCCGCACGCTGTACCGCCGGGGCCTGAAGATCGAGACCAGCTACCAGCCCAAGCTGGCTGACAGCGCCCGCAAGATCGTCAAGGAGGCCGTGCCGGTCTCCGAGAGCAAGCACCGCGGCGCTGCGGTCGCGGTCGTCGAACCGGGCACTGGCAAGGTGCTCGCGATGGCCCAGAACACCGAGTACGGGCAGGGCTCGGGCGAGGCCGGCGTGGAGACCACCGTCAACTGGAGCGTCGATGCCAGGTATGGCGCCTCGGGCGGGTTCCAGATCGGCTCGACCGCCAAGATGTTCGCGGTCGTCGCCGCCCTGGAGAAGGGCATGACGGCGAATTCGGTGATCCACGCCCCCGCCGACGGGGCCACGTATTCGATCAGCCGGCTCGGCGGCACGTCCTGCGGGTTCCTCGGCGCCCCGTACAGCGTCAAGAATGCCGAATCGAACGAGCACGGCTCCATGTCCCTGGAGAAAGCCACGGCGAAGTCGGTGAACACCGCCTTCATCGAGCTCGCCGCGCAGATCGGGCTGTGCGCCGAGCAGGACGTGCTCAAGCGCATGGGAATGCACACCGGGCTGGGTAAGCAATACGGCACGGTGCACGCCTCCAGCGTCATCCTCGGCGCCGACAATGCCTCGCCGATGACGCTGGCCAGCTCGTACGCGACGCTCGCCGCCGGGGGGAAATACTGCGAGCCCCTCCCGGTGCTCAAGGTGACCAGCTTCGACGGCACCAGCTTCCCGATCAAGTCCGGCGGATGCCAGCAGGTCATCGAGCCCAAGGTGGCCTATGACACCACCCGGATCCTCACCGCCGTCATGCGGGATGGCGGCACCGGGGCGGCGCTGGGCCTGTCCGGCGGGCGCCAGTCGGCGGGCAAGACCGGCACCGCCGACCGCAGCGTGCACACGTGGTTCGCCGGTTTCACCCCCCAGGTGGCCGCGGCGGCGTGGGTGGGACGGCCCAACGCCCAGACCCCGATGCCCGGGATCTACGGCGCCACCATCGCCGGCCCGATCTGGCAGAAGGTGATGAACGTGGCCACCGCCGGCATGCCGATGGAGCAGTTCTCGCTCAACCCGGCGGCCGGTAACCGGCAGGAGACCACGCCGCTCCCTGATGTCATCGGGCGGACCGAGAACTCAGCCCGGCGGCGCCTGGAGGAGGCGGGCTTCTCCGTTGAGGTGGCCGAGGAGAAGGTCGCTTCCGGCTCGGTCGATTTCGGCCGCGTCGCCCAGACCGATCCGGCCCCCGGGACCGAGGCGGTCAAGGGCAGCACGGTGAAGCTGATGCTCTCCAGCGGCCCCGCCCGCGACTGAGCGCCGGCCCTCGTCATGGCTGCCAGGCCGCGCGCACGCCGTCCGGTTCTCCGCTGCCACCACTGCTGTGATCTGTCAGGATGGACGCGATGAAGACACTCACGCGCGGTCTCGCGGCCATGACGGCAGCCGGGGCCGGACTGTTCGCCTACGGTTCCCTGATCGAGCGCAATGCCTTCGTGCTGCGCCAGTTCACGATCCCTGTCCTGCCCGGAGGTGCCCCGCACATCCGGCTGCTGCACATCTCGGACTTTCACCTGATGCCGGCCCAGAAGCGCAAGCGCGCCTGGATCAGCACCCTGTCCGACTTTGAGCCGGACCTCGTCATCGACACCGGTGATCACATCTCGCATCCGGATTCGGTGCCGCTGGTGCTGGAGGCGATGAGCGGCCTGCTCAAGCGTCCGGGGGCGTTCGTGCTCGGCTCGAATGACTACTTCTCGCCCACTCCGTTCCGCTATCTGCTCAAGTACGAGCCGAAGGCCCAGTCGGCGCGCCTGCCGACTGAGGAGCTCGTACTCGGGCTGGGCGAACTGGGCTGGCGGGATCTGACCAATGCCCGCGGCCGCCTGACCGTCAAGGGGCTGGAGGTCGCGCTGGTCGGCGTCGATGACCCGCATCTGCGGTACGACATGTTCGAGACCATCCCGCCTGATGACCCTGGCCTGCCCGAGCCCGATCTGCGGCTGGGCGTC
>CAMCQD010000414.1 GCA_945876925.1 uncultured Dermatophilus sp. | reverse complement strand
CTGGCCACCGGGGAGCACCTGCCCTCGACGTGGGTGTGGCGCTGGCTAGTGCTGCGCCGGCGCGCCCGCGCCCAGCGGCGGGAGGCCCGGCAGCGCCGCCGGGGAACCTGACACCTGGGCACGCCCGGGCCAGCCAGCGCCCGCGCCAGGTGCGCGCCACCGGGCGCGGCGGGCGTCGCCAGGCGGCGGGCCCGGCTCAGTCCGGCAGCCCGGTTTCGTCAAGCAGCCCGGTCTCGTCCGGCAGCCCGGTATCGCCCGAGAGCAGCTGCTCGCAGACCAGTTCGCCGATCTGCGCGGAGTTCAGCGCCCCGCCCTTGCGCAGGTTGTCCCCGGAGACGAATAGCTGCAGCGTGTCCGGGAAATCCGGGGACTGGCGCACCCGCCCCACGAACGTCGGGTCCAGGGAGGCGATATCCGCCGGGGTGGGCAGGTCACCGCTGGCCGCGTCGTCCAGCAGCACCACGCTAGGTGATTCGACCAGCGCCCGCTTGGCTTCCTCGACAGTGATCGGCGAGCGGAACTTCGCGTGCACGGCCATGGAGTGCCCGCGCGCCACCGGAACCCGTACGCAGGTGGCGGTGATCTTCAGGTCCGGCACCCCCAGCACCTTGCGGGTCTCATCGCGCAGCCGCACCTCCTCACCGCTCCAGCCGTCCCCGGCATCCTCACCGGCCCACGGGATGACGTTGAACGCCAGCGGTGCCGGGAACGGCGAGGGCGGCTCGGAATACGTGGCCGCGTTGACCCGGCGGCGCACCCCGCCCGGTGAGGTCCCGGCCCCCGGGTCGCCGGCGACCGCGTCGATCTCACGGTACAGCCGGGCGGTCCCCTCCCGGCCTACGCCGCTGGCCGCCTGATAGGTGGCGACCACGAGCTCTTCGAGCTCCCAGCCGGAATGCAGCGAGGCCAGGGCGTCCATGAGGGAGAGCACCGTGCAATTGGGGTTGGCGATGATCCCCTTGGGCCGGTAACGGATCCGGGAGCCGTTGATGTTGGAGACCACCAGCGGCACCTGCGGATCCATCCGGAACGCCGCGGACGAGTCGATCACCACGACGCCGCGTCCGACGGCGATCGGGGCCCAGGCCGCCGATACCGCGGCGGGCACGGCGAAGATCGCCACCTCAACGTCATCGAACGCCCCGGGCCGCAGCCGCTGCACGGTGAGGTCCTCGCCGCACACCCGGCGGTGCAGGCCCGCGGAGGCGTCCGAGGCGAACAACCGGATGCTGTCCCACACCTTCTGCCGCACCGAGAGGACGCCCAGCAGGTCCGATCCGACCGCGCCGGTGGCTCCGACGACCGCCAGGCGCGGACGGCGTTCCCCCTCGGTGCTCGAGGTCATCGGCCGGTTCCCCCATATACGACCGCCTCGATCTGGTCAGCGTCGAGCCCGAAGGCGCTGTGCACCGCACGGACCGCGTCGTCGAGGTGGTCGTCACGGGTGACCACCGAGATGCGGATCTCGGAAGTGGAGATCATCTCGATGTTGACCCCGGCGTCCGCCAGCGCGCCGAACAGCTTGGCACTGACCCCCGGGTTAGACCGCATCCCTGCGCCGACCAGGGACATCTTGCCGATCTGGTCGTCGTAACGCAGGTGAGTGAACCCGATGCGCTCCTGCTGCGCGTCCAGGGCGTGCACGATGCGCTGGCCGTCGGCCATCGGCAAGGTGAAGGAGATGTCGGTGGTGCCCTCGGTCGCAGTCGACACGTTCTGCACGATCATGTCGATGTTCGCCTCGGCGTCGGCGACTACTTTGAAGATCTGAGCGGCCTTGCCCGGCACGTCGGGAACCCCCACGAGCGTCACCTTGGCCTGGCCGCGATCATGCGCGACCCCGGTGATGATCGGCTCCTCCACAGTGTCTCCTTCGTCGTCGCGGTCGATGATGAGCGTGCCGTTCTTGTGCGAGAACGACGAGCGCACATGGATCGGGATGCTGAACCGGCGCGCGTACTCCACGCACCGCAGCATGAGCACCTTGGCCCCGGAGGCGGCCAGTTCCATCATCTCGTCGGTGGTGATGCGCTCGATCCGGCGGGCCCGCGGGACGATCCGCGGATCGGCGGTGAAGACCCCGTCCACGTCGGTGTAGATCTCGCACACGTCCGCGCCCAGCGCCGCGGCCAGCGCGACCGCGGTCGTGTCCGAGCCGCCCCGGCCGAGGGTGGTGATGTTCTTCGTGGTCTGCGAGACGCCCTGGAACCCGGCGACGATCGCGATGTTCCCGGCGTCGAGGGCCTCGCGGATGCGCCCGGGGGTGACGTCGATGATGCGGGCCTTGCCGTGCACCTCGTCGGTGATGACCCCGGCCTGGGACCCGGTGAACGACAGCGCGGTGTGCCCCAGCGACGCGATCGCCATGGCCAGCACCGCCATCGAGATGCGCTCACCGGCGGTGAGCAGCATGTCCAGCTCGCGGGCCGGGGGCAGGGGGGTCACCTGCTCGGCCAGGTCGAGCAGGTCATCGGTGGTGTCCCCCATCGCGGAGACGACCACGCATACGCGGTGGCCGGCCCGCTTGGTCTCGACGATGCGCCGGGCGACCCGCTTGACGCTCTCGGCGTCGGCCACCGAGGAACCGCCGTACTTCTGCACCACCAGGCTCATATACCCGCCTCCGCAATCCCCTGGAACAGATGTCCCCCGCAGTCTACGTTGCGGGTCCGGCGGCCAGGCACCGGCTCTGTAAGCGCGGGAGGCCGCCTTCGCGCATGCCAGGCGGGAGTGCGGGAGCTGCCCGCCAGGGCCCCGCCCGCC
>CAMCQD010000413.1 GCA_945876925.1 uncultured Dermatophilus sp. | reverse complement strand
GAGGTCGGCCTCGACGTACAGCTCCCGTTCGGCTGGTTCGAGCCGGGTCGGGTCCTCGAGCGTGAACCAGCGGTCGATGAGGGCGAGCGCCTGATCGAACCAGGCCTGCAGCCGGGCCCCGGCAACGCCGTCAGCACCGTTCCCGCCCGTGCCGTCCTCGCCGGGGCCGGTCCCTGCGCTGGCGTGCGCGGACTGCGCGCTGACCGTCTCGCCGCAGGTGCCTCCCGGGTGCTCCCCCCGGGGCGGGGCGGGGCAGTCACCAGCTGGCAGCCCGGCCAGCTCGGGCCGCTTGCGCACCATCTCGGCCCAGGCGGGCGCTATCAGCGTCCGCGCCCGGGCCGGGGTCCGCTCCGGCGCGGGGGCCAGGAACAGGTTCTCGAGCACTGCGTGCACGAGCGTGCCGCGCGCCATCGCGGGCGTCGGCGGCTCGGGGAGCTTGTCGATCACCCGGAAGCGGTACAGCAGCGGGCACTGCATGAAATCGGCGGCCCGGCTGGGGGAGAGCGCTGGCATGTGACCCAATCTAGAGTCCGCCACCGACAAGGCGCCGGGCAGCGCTGCCGGGGCGGGTCGCCGCAGGCGAGGGCTCAGCTCGTACCGAGCAGGCCCAGCCGGGCGAACGCCTTGGCGAGCCCATCGCGCTCGACATCGTCGGTGACCAGGTCAGCGATCGCCTTGAGATCCTCGCTGCCATTGCCCATCGCGACATTGCAGGCGCACGCCTCGAACATGGGGATGTCCACCCTGGCATCCCCGAACGCGACCGTGGCGGCGATATCCCCGCCGATGCGCTCGAGCAGCACGTGGATGGCGTGCGCCTTGGTGATCCCGGAAACCCCCAGGTCACCGAAGAGCGGCTGGGCGTCCCGGCCGCCCCAGGTGCCCGCCTTCAGATGCGGGAACTCCCGCATGGCGTCGGTGTGGTCGGCGTACGAGCTGAGGATGTAGCTGATCTTGCTCACGTCGTCGCGGTACAGCTCGCCGCCGTAGATCAGCCCGGGAAAAGCGTCCGCGAGGGTGAGCGCGCTGGCCTGCGGGTCGCCCTTGCCCTGGGCATACGCCCGCACGACCGGCTCGGCCACGTCGGCGAAGCGCTCGCTGGCGAACAGGCCGTTGCTGGATTCCAGGTAGAACTCGCAGCCGCGCTCGTGCAGCCAGTCGACGACGCGGGCGCAATCGTCCGCCGGCAGGCACTGATGCATGACCACCTCGCCGTGATGCTCGACGTAGCTGCCGTTGCCGCCGATCAGCCCGTCGAAGCCGACCTGCCACAGGTGGTCGTACACCTCGGCCTTGCTGCGCCCGGTGCTCAGGTACACCAGGTGCCCGGCGGCGCGGGCCGCGCGGACCGCCTGCGCGGCCGACTCCGGGAGCTGGCCGTGATAGTCGACCAGCGTGCCGTCGACGTCGAGGAAGACGATCCGTTTCATGCGCAGCTCCTTCGCCGCTTCCGTCCGCAGATCCGCGGTCCTATTGTGCCGCCGTCCCGGCATCCCGCGCGGCAGCGCACAGCATCTGCGGTCCCCGTGACGGCGCACCGCGCTGAGAACCAGCGCAACCAGCTTGGTGACTAACCCGCGCACCGGGACGATGGTCAGCCCGGCACGCAGCCCGGCGGCGTCGGCGACCGCGCCCACCAGCGGCGGGGACACCAGGAACGTCACCCGCATGAGCCAGGAGACCACCGTCAGCCCCGTGCCCGGCCGTAGCCCGGGCAGCTCATCGGCGGCTTGCATCGCCGCCGGCACGAGCGTCGCCACCCCCAGCCCGGCAGCGGCGAACCCGGCGATCGTCACCGGGATCGACGGCCAGGCCAGCGCCGCGGACATGCCGGCCCCGACGAGCATTCCCCCGGCGCGGGCGACATTGCGCTGCCCGAACCGGTCGACCAGGCGGTCCCCGGCGAGCCGGCCCGCGAACTCCGCTCCCAGCAGGGCCATGAACCCGAACGCGCCCACGGCCGGGGCGGCGCCGAGCGAACCGGTCAGGTACACCGCGGTCCACGTGCTGCCGGTGTCCTCGACGATCGAGCTGGCCGAGGTGATGAGCACCAGCGCCCCGAGCGTCAGCAGCGTCCGGCCGCCGGGACGGGCGCCCCGCCGGCCGGTGCCAGCCCGGGCCGTGCCGCCCGCTGGCGCGCCCGCGTCAGGCAGCCCGTCCGGTTCGATCGCGGAGCGTGCGTCCGGGCCGCGCAGGCAGAACCGTCCGGCCAGCAGGGCCATGCCCGCGAACAGCGCCCCGGAGATGCTCAGGTGCACGCCCAGCGGCAGCCGCAGCGCGATTGCCGCGGCCGCCATCGCACCCCCGCTCACCGCGCCGATGGACCACACCGCATGGAAGGAGTTGATGATGGAGCGGCCGTAGCGGCGCTGCACCCGTAGCCCGTGAGCGTTCTGGCCGACGTCAGTGATGGCGTCTGCTGCCCCTCCGGCGAACAGCGCGGCCGCGAACACCGCAGCGGTCGGCGCGAATCCGGCAACCAGCACGCCCAGGGCCACGACCAGGCTGGCGCCCACGGCGACCCGGGCGGAGCCGAACCGGCGGATGAGCGCTGCTGCCGTCATCCCCGCGGTGAGGGCCCCGGCGGAGAAGGCGGCGATGGCGATCCCGTAGGCGGTGTTGCTCAGCTCGAGCGCGGCCTTCACCTCGGGGACTGGCCAGGTGCGCGGCGGCAGGGGCAGGCCCGGGACCTTCTCGGCGCCTGGTCACTGGCAGCCCGGGCTGGCCCGGGTGCCGTACCGTCATGTCAATGGTCAGCGCTTCCC
>CAMCQD010000412.1 GCA_945876925.1 uncultured Dermatophilus sp. | reverse complement strand
AGGACACCGGCGAGGTGACCGTCACCGGGGAGGATCTGCCGCCCGAGCTGGCCCGGCTGCTGGCCCGCACCGCCGACGGGGTCCGCGCCGACTACGAGGGTCTGCGGTTCAACACCGCCATCGCCAAGCTCATCGAGTTCAACAACGCCCTGACCCGGCTGGATGCGGTGCCGCGCGCGGCCGCCGAGGCGCTGCTGGTGATGCTGGCGCCGGTCGCGCCGCACCTCGCCGAGGAGCTGTGGCACCGGCTCGGGCATACCGGGACGATTGTGTACCAGCCCTTCCCCCAGGCCGATCCGGCGCTGCTGGTGGCCGAATCGGTGACCTGCGTGGTGCAGGTGGGCGGTAAGGTGCGCGCCCGCATCCAGGTGCCGCCGGATATCACCGCGCAGGCCCTGGAGGAGGCGGCCCTGGCCGAGCCGCGTATCGCGCAGATCGTCGATGGCGCGCAGATCCGCAAGGTGATCGTCCGTCCGCCCGGCCTGGTCAGCATCGTCGCCAGCTAGCCCGCGCGTGTTGTCTTCCCGGGTCGCCCTCGTCACCGATTCGACGTCGGGCCTGCCGCCGTCGGTGCTGGCCGAGCACGACATCACGTGCGTGCCGCTGCATGTCATCATCGGCGAGGACGACTACGCCGAAGGGGTGGATATCACCGGCGAGGAGTTCGTGGCCCGGTTACGCAAGTCACCGAAGGTGAGTACGTCGCGGCCTTCGCCGCGGGCGTTCTTGCAGGTGTACGAGGCGCTCGCGGCGCGCGGGGCGCACCGGGTGCTGTCCGTTCACTTGTCGGCGCAGATGTCCGGTACCTGCGAGGCGGCCACGCTGGCCGCCCGGGACGCCTCCGTCCCGGTGCGCGTGGTGGATAGCGGGCAGGCCGGGGCCGGGCTGGGGTACGCGGTGCTCGCGGCGGCGCAGTCCCTGCGCGCCGCGGGAGCCGGTGGCGGACCGCCGGCTGGCGGGCAGCGGCCCGCTAGCGGTGCGGACGGACCTGCCGGTGAGGGGGCCGGGGATGCTTGCGGTGCGGCGGTGGAGCGGGCGGCGGGTGCCGCTGAGCGCAGCGCGGCCGCCACGATGATGCTGTTCTACGTGCACACGCTGGATTTCCTGCGGCGCGGCGGGCGGATCGGGGCCGCCTCGGCCTTCCTCGGCGGGGCGCTGGCGATCAAGCCGCTGCTGGAACTAGCGGACGGGCATATCGAGCCGGTGGAGAAGCTGCGCACGCAGGGGCGTGCCCTGGCCCGGCTGGTGGATCTCGCGCTGGCCAAGGTCGCCGGGTATGGCAGCGCGGTGCAGGTGGCTGTGCATCACGTGGATGCAGCGGCCCGCGCGGCGGCGCTGGCCGAGCGGCTGGCGGCGGGGCTCAGGCCGCTGGGCGCCCTGGCCGGGGAGATCCAGATCGTGCCGCTGCCGTCGGTGCTGGCCGCGCACGTCGGCCCCGGGGCGCTCGGCGCGGTGATCGCCCCGGGGCCTGGCGCGGCGGGTGCCACCAGGCCGGCGGGGGAGAAGGCCGGGGACGACGGCGGTGAGGTTCCCGGGCGGCTGGACCCGCCCGGGGCAGCGGAGGCACCGGTGCGCCTGGAACCCCCGGGAGGGCCCGGCTCCGGCGGCCAGCCGGGGATCGTCCCCGGGCCGGGGGAACACGACCCCCGCCTCCCGTAGCGGCCGCAGTCACCTGGTCCCGGTGCGCTACGAGGCATGTCGTTTCCCGGACGGGGTTCGCTTCCCGTGCCCGGTCCGGGGGTGCCCGCCCTGGCCTCGTGCTCGTACCGGCCCGGTCCCGGGGCGCGGCCTAGTGCCGCCCGGGCGGCTCGTCCACAACCCTGCCGGGGCGGTCCGCGCACTCCACACCGGGGTGCGCTCACCTGGTTGCGGCGGTGACCGGCGCGGCTAGCCTCCGGCCATGCCTGCCTCGCCTCTGCCTGCTGATCGTGCCGCTGACCGGCTGCGTCCCCGTGCCCGGGAGCGTTCCGGGCCTGCCGCGCTGCCCGCCGGCATACCCGGCATGTTCCCCGCCACCGCCGGGGTCCCCTCCGCCGGCGCGGGCGTGAACCGGGCCTGGTCCGGCCGGGCCGGGCACCTCGCCGGGGACCAGGACCACGCGTACCCGGACCTGCCCGGGCCTGCGGCCGCGCCTGCCGGGGATCCCGCCGGCTCCGGCCTGCCCGGCTGGGGAGCGGACGGCACCGGCGGGCCCGCCTGCCTGGACGATGCCCCGGGGTGGCCGCCGGAGGGAGGCACCACGGTGCTGGACCGGCTGCACAGCCCGGATCCGTCCGGGGCCCGCCTCGCCGGCGCCGGGCCCGCGGACGCGCTCCGTCAGGCGATGCTGGTGCCCGGGGCCCGGGCCGTGGCGGGGATCGGGCTGCTCGGGTTGCTAGCGGTGCTCGTCCTGGCCGGGCGGTGGTGGTTCACCGAGCGGGCCGCCGAGCCGGTGTCTATCGGATCAACTACGGCTGCAGCCGAGCCCGGCGTTCAGGTGAGCATCGCGACCTCGCCGGCGCAGTCCGGCACCATACCGCCAGGGTCCCCGGGGGCACCCCCGGTGACCGGCGGCAAGGTGCTCGTGCACGTGGCCGGCAAGGTACGTAAGCCGGGCGTGGTCACCCTCGCGGCGGGATCCCGGGTGGCTGATGCCATCCGGGCGGCCGGGGGAGTGGCCCCCGGCGCCGACGGCAGTAGCGTCAATATGGCCCGCGGAGTGGTGGACGGGGAGCAGATCGTCGTCGCCGCCGCCGGGGCGGCGGGCGTATCCGCGGCGGGAGGCG
>CAMCQD010000411.1 GCA_945876925.1 uncultured Dermatophilus sp. | reverse complement strand
GGCCCCGCGCCGGCCCGCGCTTAAGGCCGAGGCAGGGGCGGGGCCCGCGACCGCGCCGACGCGGAACCCCGCTCTCACGAGGGCCGTACGGGGCAGGCAACCGTCCCCGCGCCTAGGGCCGGCTCACACCTTGAAGTAGCTGGCCTCGGGGTGATGCACGATGATCGCGTCGGTGGACTGCTCGGGGTGCAACTGGAACTCCTCGGATAGCACGACCCCGATCCGCTCAGGCTCCAGCAGCGCGGCCAGCTTGGCACGATCCTCCATGTCCGGGCATGCCGGGTACCCGAAGGAATACCGGCAGCCCCGGAAGCGCACGTCGAGCACGTCGCTCAGCGGCGTCCCGGGCGGGTCGCCGAAGCCCAGCTCGGACCGTACCCGGGCGTGCCACATCTCCGCCAGCGCCTCGGTGAGCTGCACTGACAGCCCGTGCAATTCGAGGTAGTCCCGGTAGGCATCGGACGCGTACAGCCCGGCGGTGACCTCCCCGGCGCGCGCTCCCATGGTGACCAGCTGCATCGCGATGACGTCCGGGCGCCCATCGTCCTGCCACTGCTGCCGGGAGCGGAAGAAGTCCGCTAGGCACAGCCGCCGGTCCCGGCGCTGCCGCGGGAACGTGAACCGCATGCGCTCCTGGCCGGCGGCGTGCCCGGCGCGGTCGTCGTGCCACAGCAGCACCAGGTCGTTGCCTTCGCTGTAGCACGGGAAGTACCCGTACACCACGGCCGGGGTCATGATCTCCTCGGCCCGGATGCGGTCCAGCCACATCCGCAGCCGGGGACGGCCCTCGGCCTCGACGAGCTGCTCGTAGTCCCGCGCCGGGATGGAGGTGGGGTCGTCCGCGCCGGCGTTGCGGGTCGGCTTGAGCCCCCACTGCCCCAGGAACGTGGCCCGTTCGTCGAGGTAGGCGGCGTAGTCGGCCAGCGGGATGCCCTTGACCACCCGGGTTCCCCAGAACGGCGGTTCAGGCACCGCGACATCGCGGGCCACGTCCGAGCGGGTGGTGTCGCTGGTCGAGGCGCCCTCGATGTTCGGCGAGACCGGCACGGCCCGCACCCGCCGCTCCCGCCGGGCGGGCAGGGCCTCATCCAGGGACATGCCCCGGGCCTTCGCGGTGGCGACCGCGTCCATGAGGCGCAGCCCCTCGAAGGCGTCCTTGGCGTACCGGACCTGACCGGCGTAGATCTCGGCGAGGTCCTGCTCGACGTACGCCCGGGTGAGCGCCGCGCCGCCGAGCAGCACCGGGAAGCGCTCGCCCAGCCCGCGCTCGTTGAGCTCGACCAGGTTGTCCTTCATGATGACGGTCGATTTGACGAGCAGGCCGCTCATGCCGATGGCGTCGGCGTCGTGCTCGACTGCGGCGGCGATGATCTCGTTGGCGGTCTGCTTGATCCCGATGTTGACGACGTCGTAGCCGTTGTTGGACAAGATGATGTCGACCAGGTTCTTGCCGATGTCGTGCACGTCGCCTTTGACCGTGGCCAGGACGATCTTGGCCTTGCCCGCCCTGGCCCCGCCGCCGGCGCCCTCCTGGGCCTCGATCGCCGGTTCCAGGTGGGCCACCGCGGTTTTCATCGTCTCGGCGGACTGGAGCACGAACGGCAGCTGCATCCGGCCCGAGCCGAACAGCTCGCCGACGACCTTCATGCCCGCGAGCAGGTCGTCGTTGATGACGTCCAGGGCGCGCTTGCCCCCGGCGATCGCCTCGTCCAGGTCGGCTTCCAGGCCCTGGCGCTCACCGTCGATGATCCGCCGCTGCAGCCGTTCGCCCAGCGGCAGCCCGGCCAGCTCCTGCGCGCGGGCCTGCTTGAGCGAGGCCGAGTCGACCCCTTCGAACAGCTCCAGCATCCGGGCCAGCGGGTCGTAGGTGACCTCGCCGCCGGGGCCGTACTCGCGGCGGTCGTAGATGAGGTCCAGGGCCACCTTGACCTGCTCGTCCGGGATGCGCGAGATCGGCACGATCTTGGCGGAGTTGACGATCGCGCTAGTCAGTCCCGCTTTGACGGCCTCGGCGAGGAACACCGAGTTGAGGACCATCCGGGCGGCGGGCTTGAGCCCGAAGGACACGTTCGACACCCCGAGGGTGGCCAGCACGCCGGGGTACTTGGTGGTGATCTCCCGGATCGCCTCGATCGTCTCGATCGCGTCCCGGCGGGTTTCCTCCTGGCCGGTGGCGATCGGGAAGGTGAGGGCGTCCACGATGATGTCCTGCACCCGCAGGCCCCATTCCGGCCCGGTCATCGCGTCGATGAGCCGGGAGGCGATGCGCACCTTGTCGTCCTTGGTGCGGGCCTGCCCGTTCTCGTCGATGGTCAGCGCCACCACGGCCGCGCCGTGCTCCCTGGCCAGGCGCAGCATCCGGGCGTACCGCGAATCCGGGCCGTCACCGTCCTCGTAGTTGACCGAGTTGATGACGCACCGCCCGCCGGCCCGTTCCAGCCCGGCCTCGACCACGGCCGGCTCGGTGGAGTCGAGCACCAGCGGCAGGGTGCTGCCGGTGGCGAACCGGGAGCTGATCTCGGCCATGTCGGCGACGCCGTCGCGCCCGACGAAGTCGACGCACACGTCCAGCAGGTGGGCGCCGTCGCGGGTCTGCTCCTTGGCGATCTGCTCGCAGTCGCTCCAGCGGCCCTCGATCATCGCCTCCCGGAACGCCTTGGAGCCGTTGGCGTTGGTGCGCTCGCCGATGGCCAGGTAGGAGGCGTCCTGGGTGAGGGGGACGGCGGTGTACAGCGAGCTCACCGACGGTTCGTCCACGGGGGTACGCGGCC
>CAMCQD010000410.1 GCA_945876925.1 uncultured Dermatophilus sp. | reverse complement strand
GCACCGCCGCGGCGGCGTCCGGGTCACCGAATGGCTCGAGGGAATCCCGCTGTCGCGCATCATCGCCGGGGGAACCAGCGAGCAGCGCTCCCAGGCTGCGGAACGGTACGTGGAGTTCCTCATCAGCTCACCGCAGCGAGCCGGGCTGCTGCACGCCGACCCGCACCCGGGGAACTTCCGGCTCATGGACGGCGGGCGCCTGGGCGTGCTCGACTTCGGCGCGGTCGACGAACTGCCCGGCGGGCTGCCGCCGGCCATGGGCGAGCTGCTGGCCGCGGCCCTGGACGGGCGCGGTGACCAGCTGCGCGCCGGGCTGATCGCCGAGGGCTTCCTGCCCGCAGGCACCACCTTGACCGGCGCGGAGATCATCGCCTTCGTCAGCCCGTACATCGACTGCCTGCGCGTGGCGGAGTACCGGTACGACCGGGCATGGATGCGGGAGCAGTTCGCCCGGTTCACCGGCCCGCAGGCCACCGCCTGGCGCACCAGCGCCCACTTCAACCTGCCGCCGTCCTACCTGTTCATCGACCGGGTGTGGATCGGCGGCGTCGGGGTGCTGTGCCAGCTCGGCGGTACCATCCCCGCCCGGGACATCATCCGCCGCTGGGTGCCCGGATTCACCGGACCGGACTGACCCCGCCGGGGCACGGCTACCCGGCGGGCGGCGAGGGCGCGACCTGCACCGGGTCAGCCCCGCCGAGCACGGCCAGCACATCCTCGGCGTACAGCTCCAGCTTGCGGGCACCCACCCCGCTGATGGCGCTCAGCGCGGACCGGCTGGCGGGCTCGGTCTCCGCGATCGCGGTCAGCGTGGCATCGGTGAACACCACGTACGCCGGCACCTTCGCCGCCGAGGCGGTCAGCGAGCGCCACTGCCGCAGCCGCTCGAACGTGGCCTCGTCGTACGTGGGCGGGCAGTCCGAGCAGCGGCGCAGCTTGCGCTCGGCCGCCGAGGAGAGCATCGCCCCGCAGATCCGGCAGGACGGCGGCTGCTTGCGGGCCTGCCGGGTGCGCCTGGCAGACCCGCGCGCCCCGCCCCGCTGCGGCCGGTCCGCGGCCGCGGCCCCGCCGAGGATGCCCTCGGCCGGGTCGAGGAACCGGCTGCGCCGCCGGGTCGCCCGCCCGCCCGGCTGGCGAGCCGCGGCCCAGGTCAGCACGAGCTCGCGGCGGGCCCGGGTGACCCCGACGTACAGCAGGCGCCGCTCCTCCTCGATCGCCTCGGGCCCCTCAGCCATGCCGATCGGCAGGTACCCGTCGCTGCACCCGGCGAGGAACACCACATCCCACTCCAGGCCCTTGGCGGCATGCAGCGTGGCCAGGGTGACCCCCTCGACGCTGGGGGCGTGCGCGGCGGCGGTCCGCTCGTCGATGTCGGCGATGAGGTCCCGCAGCCGGGCCTGGGGGGTGGCGTGCGCCAGCGAGCGGGCCAGCTCGACCAGGGCCGCCAGGCTCTCCCACTCATCGCGCCGCGCCCCGCCGGCGGCGGGGGCCTGCGGCGACCAGCCCAGTCCGGCGAGCACATCGGCGACCAGGCCCGGCAGCGGCACCGAGCCGTCGTCGGAACGGGCCGCGCCCCGCAGCAGCACGACCGCGCGGCGCACCTCATCGCGGGACCAGAACCGCTCCCCGCCCCGGACCAGGTAAGGCACCCCAGCCCCGGCCAGGGCCGCCTCGATCTGCTCGGACTGGGCATTGGTGCGGAACAGGACGGCGATGTCCCGGGCACTGGTACCCGCGTCGATCCGGGACCGGATCTGCGCGGCGATCCCGGCGGCCTCGGCCTCGTCGTCAGGGAACATGCGCGCCACCGGTTCCGGGCCGGCCCCGCGGACCGCGCGCAGCCGGATCGGGCTGCGCCCCGGGCCCTGCGCCGAATCCAGCACGACGTTGGCCAGGCCCACCAGCTGGGGGGTGGCCCGGTAGTTGTCCTCCAGCCGGACCACGCGCGTGCCCGGATACCGTGCCGGGAACTCGATGAGATGACGGGCGCTGGCACCGGTGAACGAATAGATCGTCTGCGCCGGGTCACCGACCACGCAGATGTCGGATCCGTCTCCCAGCCAAAGCTGCAGCAGCCGCTGCTGCACGGTGTTGACGTCCTGGTACTCATCCACGACGAACTGGCGGTACTGGGCGCGCACCTGCTCGGCCACGTCGGGGCGTTCCAGCAGGATGCCGGTCATGAGCAGCAGGACGTCCTCGAAGTCGATCACCCGGCGGGCGGCCTTGGTCTCCTCGTACTCAGCCAGCAGCCGGGCCATCACCTGGTGATCCACCCCGGGGGCGTCCCGCCCGGCCTGCGCAGCCGCCTGCGGATACGCCTCGGGGGTGAGCATGCTCACCTTCGCCCATTCGATCTCGGCGGCCAGGTCGCGCACGGCGGCCCGGTCCGCGGGCAGGTGCAGCCGCCGGGCCGACTCGGCCACGAGCGCTGCCTTGTGGGCCAGCACCTCAGGCACCGCACCGCCGACCACCGCAGGCCAGAAGTAGTGCAGCTGCCGCAGCGCCGCCGCGTGGAAGGTCCGCGCCTGCACGCCCGGCACCCCCAGGCCGCGCAGCCGCTCGCGCATCTCCCCGGCGGCGCGGGCGGTGAAGGTGACCGCGAGCAGGCGCTGCGGCGCCACCGCGCCGGAGGCCACGGCGTAGGCGATGCGGTGCGTGATCGCCCGGGTCTTACCGGTGCCTGCCCCGGCGAGCACGCACATCGGGCCCGCCGGGCTGGCCGCCACGGCGCGCTGGGCCTCGTCCAGGTCCTCCAGCAGGGCGTCCGGGCTAGGCAGCACGCCCGGCC
>CAMCQD010000409.1 GCA_945876925.1 uncultured Dermatophilus sp. | reverse complement strand
CTCGGCCACTAGCTGACGCAGCAGCGGCAGGCTCAGCCCGACCACGTTGTGGTAATCACCATCAACGGCATCGATATACGGACCACCCAGCCCGTCCACCGTGAACGCGCCGGCTACCCGCATCGGCTCACCAGTGGCGATGTACGAGGCGATCTCCTCATCGTCGATATCCCCGAAGAGCACCGTCGTCGAGGCGGTCGACCCGATAGTCGCGCCGGTGCCCTCATCGTCCGTGCGGGTATCGATGAGCCAGTGCCCGGTGTGCAGCACGCCCCGCCGTCCGGCCATCCGCCGCCAGCGGGCCACCGCCTCCTGCGGCGTACGCGGCTTGCCGTGGATCTCCCCGTCGAGTTCGAGCACGGAGTCACAGCCGAGCACCAGATCGACCTCATCGTGCTCCAGATCGTTAGCCACATCCTCAGCTTTGGCGCGCGCGAGCACGAGGGCGATCTGATCCGGGGTGAGCTCCCCGAACCGCGAGACCGCGTCGCGCAGCGCGGCGTCCTCATCAACACCGGACACCTGCACTAGAGCGTGCACGCCCGCATTACGCAGCGTTTCGAGTCGGGCCGGTGAGGCAGAGGCGAGCAGCAGACGGGTCATGGATCGATTCTCGTGCGCCGGTGCGGCAGGCAATCACGACGAAAGTCCCGCAGCCACATCACGCCGCCCTGCGGGGAACACCTCAGCGGCTAGCCCAGCCGGAGGCGGTAGCCCACGCGGGCATGCCGCGGCTGCGATCCGCCCAGCCGCGGTTACGGGTAACGGCGGCCTCCTCCCCGGCAGCCCCGCTCGCGGACATGACCATGAGGGCCACCGTCACGGCGGCGATCTCCTCAGGTGAGGGGGAGCCGGCCGAGATGGTGAACGCGGGTACGGCCCCCGGCGCGGCCCTCCCGGCCCGCCCGGTGTCGGTAGGCATAGTCAGCTCCTCACAGCGGGATGTTGCCGTGCTTCTTCGCCGGCAGCTTGGCCTGCTTGGTGCGCAGCGTCCGCAGCGCCCGGATCACCTGCACCCTCGTCTCCGAGGGCGGGATCACCGCGTCGATATACCCCCGCTCGGCGGCCACGTATGGATTCGCCAGGGTGGTCTCGTAGTACTCGATGAACCGCGCCCGCGCCGCCTCGACATCCTCGCCGTTCTCCGCGGCCTGCTGCAGCTGCTTGCGGTACAGGATGTTCACCGCGCCCTGGGCACCCATCACCGCGATCTGGGCGGTCGGCCACGCCAGGTTGATGTCGGCCCCCAGGTGCTTGGAGCCCATGACGTCATAGGCACCCCCGTAGGCCTTACGGGTAATGACCGTGACCAGCGGGACAGTCGCCTCGGCGTAGGCGTAGATGAGCTTGGCTCCCCGGCGGATGATGCCGTTCCACTCCTGGTCGGTGCCGGGCAGGAACCCGGGCACGTCCACGAGGGTGAGCACCGGGATGTGGAACGCATCGCAGGTCCGCACGAACCGGGCCGCCTTCTCGGAGGCGTCGATGTCCAGCGTGCCGGCGAACTGCATCGGCTGGTTGGCCACGATGCCGACGCTGCGCCCCTCGACCCGGCCGAAGGCGCAGATGATATTCGGCGCGAACAGCGGGTGCACCTCGATGAACTCGCCGTCGTCGACGATGGTCGACACGACCTGGCGCATGTCGTAGGGGGTGTTCGGGGAATCCGGGATGAAGGTGTCCAGGGCGGCGTCGTCCTCGGTGATCTCCGGCTCGTCCTCGAAGCTGTAGACCGTGGTCTCCTCGAGGTTGTTCTGCGGCAGGTAACTGAGCAGCTCCTGGACGTACTCGATCGCCTCGTCCTCGTCCTCGGCCAGGTAATGCGCCACCCCGGAGCGGGAATTGTGCGCCTGCGCCCCGCCGAGCTCCTCGAAGCCGACATCCTCACCGGTGACGGTCTTGATGACGTCCGGCCCGGTGATGAACATGTGGCTGGTCTGGTCGACCATGACGATGAAGTCGGTGATGGCGGGGGAGTAAACTGCCCCGCCCGCGCACGGGCCCATGATGAGCGAGATCTGGGGCACCACCCCGGAGGCGTGCACATTGCGCCGGAAGATCTCGCCATACAGCCCGAGCGAGGCTACCCCCTCCTGGATGCGCGCGCCGCCGGAGTCGTTGATGCCGACCACCGGGCAGCCGATCTTCATCGCCAGGTCCATGACCTTGACGATCTTCTCCCCGAACACCTCCCCTAAAGACCCGCCGAAGACGGTGAAGTCCTGGGCGAAAACGCACACCGGCCGGTGGTCGACCGTGCCATATCCGGTAATGACGCCATCGCCGTAGGGACGATTGCGTTCCTGGCCGAAATCGCGGGAGCGGTGCCGGGCGAATCCGTCGAGTTCGACGAAGCTGCCCTCATCGAGTAGCTGCTCGATCCGCTCCCGGGCAGTCTTCTTGCCCTTGGCGTGCTGTTTCGCGACGGCCCGGGCCGAACCGGCGTGGACCGCCTCATCCGCCCGGCGCCGGAAATCGTCCAGTTTCCCCGCAGTCGTGCGCAGGTCCGGTCCGCCGGGGTCACTCTGCTGAGAAGTGGGGGCATCGCTCATGGTGAGAAGCCTAGCCTTGAGCGGTGGCAGACAAGCTGGACGAAGGCAGGCTCATACGACGGCTCCGGGCACCAGCGGGGCCGTGGCACACGGTCCGGGTGCAGGAGAGCACCGGCTCCACCAACGATGACGCGCTCGCCGCGGCCGAGCCGTACCTCATCGTCATCGCGGCCGAGCAGACCGCCGGTCGGGGGCGGCGTGCCCGCGCCTGGTCCTCGCCGCCGGGAACCAGCATCGCCA
>CAMCQD010000408.1 GCA_945876925.1 uncultured Dermatophilus sp. | reverse complement strand
ATCATTTTTCCAACAAAACTTCCCGATGTCGCAGATTCACTCGCGAGGCGGCGTACGATCTGTTTCATGCACACCCCCAATGCTTCCATCACCCGACTCAACTCCCACCTCAGTCTCGACCAAGTAGCCGCCAAAATCGCCGCGCTCGGCACGTCGGGGCTCGTACTGCTCCTGGTCACCCGTTCGACGGGGAATCAGGGCGCTGCAGCCATCACTGCTGGTCTCAGAAGGATCGGTCGTTCTGGCGGCATGCGACGCGGCGTCATGACACTAGCCGGGAGCACGCTTGTACTTGACAGTGCAGCCGAGTATGGGATCGATGCAGTCGCGAAACGAGTTGTGCGTCTGTTCTACGAGCGCGGCGAGACAACAGAAACGATCCTCACCAAGGTTGAGCGGATGCCGCTGTCGCCCGAACTCAAGATAAGGATCAGGGATTCGCTTGAGGAGTTAGAAAAAGCAGAGGAGGAAGGAGCAAAGGGATCGAATGTTTTCTCAAACCAGAATGATCACTAAGTCTTCAAAAGCGAATACACGAACTTATCATCGCTTGGCGATAAACAAAGCACCTCACGGCTTCGACCTCCCTCGGAGAATCGAGCGGCACATCGTGTATCCGACCGAGCCAGGATGGTGTTAATCGTGCGCTTTACATCGTCTGGTGTGGCGCTACTGGTAACAGATGAGAGTACGTACTGTAATTGGTTCGCATCCGTAGGAGCCCAGTTTTCACATCGATCTGAACAATCGGTAAATGGTTGCGATTGGAGCGTACGTCGTCGCGCCTGACTGTCCGACACCGCACCAACCACCGTTCCTTCACGCTCATTTACCCACGTAACGGTGTCACCAGAGTCGTATTCAATGTGCGCCTGGCGCACGAAATCGCTACGCAGGTGCTGTGCAAAAATTGTCCCCGCACGGTCGTTGTAATAGAAAAATAGGACAATACTAGCAAAGAGAGTAAATGTTATAACAGCCGATATTGCGTTGACAGTAAATTGGCGACTCATATCTATCTAACAGTATAGACGATATGGCTCGGATTGCAATGCGATCGGAGTTACGGCGCTTGGCGGCTAGTCGGCTTATAGGACATTTTCTGTTGGTTTTGGTTCTACTGGCCGGGGTTGATGGCTTGGTCGGTGGGGTGTCCACGACGCGCCCGTCGTCCAGGGTGGTCTTGTGCGCCAGGAAGGTCTTCCAGCGCTGGCACCAGGCGGTGAGTCCCCGATCCAGCGGGCCATCGGGATCTGGCACGACGGGGAGCGCGGGTGGGGGCTCATGGTGCCACCGAGGCCATCAACGGCAGGCTCGAGCACCTACGCGACATCGCCCAAGGATTCCGCAACCCCACCCACTACATCACCCGATCCCTCATCCACACCGGGGGCCTCAGACACCGACTGAGCACCTGACCACACCCCCAAACCGGAAGAGCCACTGAACGCCATCCACCCCTTCCGCGAAGGCAATGGTCGCACCATCCGCCTGTTCCTCTCACTCCTGGCCCTGCAGTACGGCTGGTACCTGGACTGGTCGAAGACGACTGCTGCAGAGAACCTCCAGGCCTGCGCCGAGGCCTTCTACGGCGAGAGGCGCGGCTTGCCGCCCTGATGGTGACCGTGGCGGTCCGGGCAGACGAGGAGGAGTAGGGAGTCCCACGCTGGCCGTGGACTGGCAGGTCTCGCTCGTCCCAGAAGCCGCCCAGAAGACCCCAGAACCCGGTTTTATAGACTTGTCCTATCGCGTCTGAGAAGCGGGCGCACCGACTCTTAAGGAGGTCCATATGGACAACCGAAACATGAATAACATCCTGCGCTGCCAGATGTGCGGCAGCCAGGTGCGATACAGGCTGGTGCGATCGACAGTCATGGCCATCACCGATGAAGAGTATCCCCTGGAGCGGGTGCGAACCTGCACGAACCAGCGCTGCCCGTCCAACGATCGGAACGCAGTACGTTCGGTGACTGACGAAGTGTGAGGCTCAGAGGTTCTTCCGAACGGGTAGGTGAGGGGACGGAGATAGCACCAGCGCCACCCTGCCGAGCGAAACAGGGCAGCCGTAAGGCCGTCCTGACACCCGTAGCCAAACCGCAACCAATGGCGCCGATCCGCCGACATCTGGCTCCTCACCAGGCGCACTAGACTCGCGCTATGCCGCGCCAAGCAGGGTACTTCGAATGGGACGACGCCGACCTCACACCCGGGCAGAAGCGGGAAGGCGGCTGGCACCAGAACCTCTACGACGAGGATGGCCGCCTGCAGGGACACGCCCGCTTCGTCCCCACCGACGATCGCCCCAACCTTGATGAGGACGTTCCATCGACCTCGTACATCCCCACCGACCAGCGCTCGGCCGCTGATGACAGCTTCGAGCTGGCGATTGCCGCTACAGTCGCCGCCGTTTACCTGGCCGCGAAAGGAACCGCGTACGCCGCCCCGCACGTCAAGCACTGGTGGAGCCAGTCCGCCCAACCGTTCGTGATGGCGCAGGCGGAGAAGCTCGCCAGCCGCTTCCGCCGTCACACGGAAGCCAGCGACGATACGCCAGAGCCCGCCCACGAACTCGCTCACTCCAATCTCGCGCTCCCCGCTCCTGGCCACCGCCAGGCCATGTCCAGCGCCGAGGCTCAGGCCCGTCTTCTCGCTGCCATGGCCGCCCATACCTACAGCCAGGAGCAGCTTCGCCTGGTCGAGCAAGCTCACATCGTTGATGCCGATGGCCTCGACGACATCCGGCAGCACCTGACCAGTCTCCCGCAGCAACAGCTCACCGCCATCCTCGACCACCTC
>CAMCQD010000407.1 GCA_945876925.1 uncultured Dermatophilus sp. | reverse complement strand
CCGGCGGCCGGCACGAGCATGCCGCGCGGTACCGGGCGGTCCGCGGCCCGCTGCAGCTCGCGCAGCCGGGCCGGTTCGATGACCTCGATGACGGCGAGCACGTCCGTGGGCGGCCCGGCCTGGGCGCCCGCTGCGGGAGGCACCGGGGCGCTGGCGTCCGCCCCGTCCACGGGCACGTCGGTGACCGGGCGGCGCCAGAACGCCCGGGCCCATACCCGGCTCACCGCGTACAACGTGAGCAGGCTGGTCAGCACCGCCCCGGCCATGAGCACGTAGGCGGCCGGGGTGCCCAGCCCGGCGGCTGCCTGCAGCAGCCCGGCCTTGCCGAGGAACCCCGATAGCGGCGGGATGCCGGCCAGGTTGAGCGCGGGGAAGAAGAACAGCACCGCGATCACCGGCGCGGTCTTGGCCAGGCCGCCCAGCTCGGCCAGCGAGGTCGTCCCGGTGCGCCACTCGATGAGCCCGGTGACCAGGAACAGCGAGGTCTGCACGACGATGTGGTGCGCCACGTAGAAGATCGCCCCGGACAGGGCCGCCTCCGTGGCCATCGCGACCCCGAAGATGAGGTACCCGATGTGGCTGACCAGCGTGAAGGAGAGCAGCCGCTTGATGTCGTCCTGGGCGATCGCGCCCAGGATGCCGAACAGCATGGTGGCCAGCGCCGCCCACATGAGCAGACCGTCCAGCGGGCCGTCGGGGAACAGCAGGGTGCGGGTGCGGATGATGGCGTACACGCCCACCTTGGTGAGCAGGCCGGCGAACACCGCGGTGACCGGGGCCGGGGCGGTCGGGTAGGAGTCCGGTAGCCAGCCCATCATCGGGAAGATGGCCGCCTTGACGGCGAACCCGATGAGCAGCAGGGCCGCCAGGGTGGTCCGCACCGGGGAGGGCAGCTCGGCCATCCGCACGGACAGCTGGGCGAGGTTGACCGTGCCAGCCGCGGTGTACGTGAACGCGATCGCGGCGAGGAAGAACACCGAGGAGAGCAGGTTGACGATGACGTAGTTCACCCCGGCGCGGACCCGCTCGGCCGAGCCTCCCAGGGTGAGCAGCACGAAGCTGGCCACGAGCAGCATCTCGAAGCCGACGTAGATGTGGAACAGGTCCCCGGAGATGAACGTGGCCGACACCCCGGCGGTGAGCACCATGAGGCTGGGGTGGAAGATCGGAATGGGTGCCTCGCCGTCGGTTTCGTCCTCGCTGGAACGTCCCTGGCCGATGGAGTACATCATCACCCCGAAGGTGACGATCACCGAGATGAGCACCATGACCGCGGATAGCCGGTCGGCGATCAGGGTGATGCCCATCGGGGCCGGCCAGCCGCCTGCCTGCACGACCCGGGGGCCGAGCTGGTCGGCGGCGGCGAGCAGCCCGATGGCGGCCGCCAGCACGGCGCCCAGCACGGTGATGCTGATGAACCGCTGCACCTGATCGTGCCGGCTCGCCGCCAGGGCGAGCCCCGCGCCGATGAGCGGCAAGGTGACGGGAAGCGGCACCAGCCACGTCCAGTCGCCGGTGACCTCGACCGGAGCGGGAACGGCCGCGGCCGCGGTGAGTGCCAGGGTGATCATGCGCGCCCGCCTTCCCCGGCACCGGCGCCCCGGCCCGGGGCGGCGGGAGCGGCCGGGCGGGGGTGGTGCCCGCCGGGGTCGGGGTCGTCGCCCGGTTCGGCCTCATCGGCCGCGCCCTGGAAGTCGCTGTCGGACATGTCGTTCTCCACGGCGCGCCGCCCGATCCGGGCGTCTTCGTCGTCGTCGACGATGATGTCGCTGCGGGACAGCTGCCAGGAGCGGTGCGCCAGGGCGAGCACGAACCCGGTGAGTGCCAGCGTGATGACGATGGCGGTGAGCACCATCGCCTGCGGCAGCGGGTCGCTCATCTCCTCCTCGGGGACGAGCCCGACGATCGCGGGTGCCCCGGGCGGCCCGCTGGCCACGAGGAAGAGCAGGTTGACGCCGTTGCCCAGGAGCACGACCCCGAGGAAGGAGCGGATGATCCCGCGTTCCATGAGCAGCACGACGCCGCTGGCGACCAGCACGCCGATGACGACGGCCAGGGTGATGCTGGAGGTCATGGGCGCGCTCCTGTCGGGCGGGCGGCTAGCGGCGAGTCCCCGCGGATGGCTGAGCTCTCAGCGGCGCTCTCCTCGATCTGCTGGTCCAGCGCCCCGCCCAGGGAGCGCAGGATGTCCAGGATGAGCCCGATGACGACGAGGTAGACGCCGATGTCGAACAGCAGCGAGGTGACGAAGTGGACGTGGCCGATCAGCGGGAGGCTGAATTCGAAGGTCCAGCTTTGCAGCACGTGCCCGCCGGCGATCATCGAGGCGACCCCGAACCCGGCGGAGAGGAATAACCCGGCGCCCAGCAGCAGACCGGGCATGACCGGCATCGCCGAGCGCAGTTCGATGCGTCCCCCGGCCAGGTAGCGCAGCGTCAGCGCCAGGCCGGCGATCAGCCCGGCCGCGAATCCGCCTCCGGGGGCGCTGTGCCCGGAGAACAGCAGGTACAGCGACCAGAGCCAGATCACGTGGAAGGTCATCCGGGCGACGACCTCCAGCAGGATGGAGCGCCGGTCGGCCCGCAGGCTCTCCCCGGCGGCGATCCACGACTGGGGGCCGCCGATGACCGGCAGCGGCTGGGTGCGGGCCATCGCCGCGCGGCGCCGCTGGAGCAGCTCGGACAGCTTGCGGCGCACGCCCTCGACGTTCTCCTCGCGCAGGAAGATGAGGCTGGCTACGCCGGTCGCGGCGGCCACGGCGACCGAGACCTCGCCCATGGTGTCCCAGGCCCGGAGGTC
>CAMCQD010000406.1 GCA_945876925.1 uncultured Dermatophilus sp. | reverse complement strand
TACCGGTCGCCGCCGCGCTCGTGGTGCTGGCCGGCTCCGCTGCCGCCGCGGCGACCATCCCGGGCCGGGAGTGGACGCTCACGGACCGGCTGTTCCTCTTCGGGCTCGGCGCGGCGATCGCGTGGTTCCTCTCGCGGTTCGCCCGGATCGAGGCGCGCCCGGACCGGGTGTCCCTGGTGATCCGCAACCTGTTCCGCACGCACGAGCTGGAATGGAGCCAGGTGCTGCGGCTGCAGTTCGGCGGCGGCTCGCCGTGGGCGAGCATCGACACCACCGGTGCCGAGACCATCGCGGTCATGGCGATCCAGAAAGCTGACGGCGAGCATGCCCAGCGGGCCGCGGCCCGGCTCGCGGCCCTTATCGAGCATCACGGCACAGCCCGGGTGACCGACTAGCCAGCGCCCCGGAGAATCGGTGAATCACAAGGAATAGCAGCGTGATTGCTCAGAGGCGCGGGGGTCGTGCCGATTGGCGGGGACGTGATTTCCAATGCCACCAGATCAGCTGCCCCAGCCCCTGAGCCGCACCGGCCTGGCCGGCCGCCGCGCCGCCTGCGGAGCGCGCCGTGCCTGGCCGCGGCCATCGCGCTCGCCCTGGCCGTCCCGCTGGCCGCCGCGTCCGTGAGCGTCAATGAGGTCGCCGCCCGCCCGGCCTCGGGGGCGTTCACCGTCACCGGCCGCGGATTCGGGCACGGGCGCGGGATGAGCCAGTGGGGTGCCTATGGCGCCGCCGACGCCGGCCTGTCCTGGCCCCGGATCCTCGCGTTCTACTACCCGGGCACCGTGCGCAGCACGCTGGCCGATTCCCAGATCCGGGTGTGGCTGTCCGCCGACACCGACGGCGACACCCAGATCGTCCCGGCGGCCGGGCTGACCGCCACGAGCGGGAGCACCTCGCGGAGGCTGCCGGCCGGGCCGGGGTACGCCGCCTGGCGCGCGGTCGCCTCCGGGGGACGGGTGGCGCTGCAGTTCCGCGGCGCTACCGGGGGATGGCGGGCCTATGCCTTCCCGGCGGGTTCGCTGATCCGGTTCGCCACGACCTCGGGCCTGGTGCGCGTGCGCATGCCCGGCGGGGGTGCCAAGGAGGTACGCGGCACCGTCTCGGCGGTGGCCGACTCCGGCGCCACCGGGCGGCTGCGCACCGTGCTCAACTCCACGATGGAGTCCTACCTGCGCAGCGTGGTCCCTAATGAGATGCCCTCCTCGTGGCACCCTCAGGCGATCGCGGCCCAGTCGGTGGCGGCCCGCACCTACGCGGCTTCCTACCGGCAGCGCCAGCGTGCCCGGAATGCCACCTGGGACATCTGCGACACGGTCACCTGCCAGGTGTTCAAGGGCGTGGCCAGCTACACCAGCTCGGGCACCCGCGTGGCCGGCGAGGACGCCCGCTCGAGCGCCGCCATCACCGCCACCGCCAATACGGTGCTGCGCACCTCGGCTGCGGCGACGGCCCCGTTCGTGCACGCCGAGTTCTCGGCTTCCAACGGCGGGTATACCGTCGCCGGGCCGCCGGCCTACCAGGTCGCCAAGCCCGACCCGTACGACGGGCGGATGAAGAATCCCAGCTCATCGTGGAAAGTTGCCGTCACTCCCGCTGCCATCGAGAAGGCATTTAGTTCCGTGGGCAGACTGCGCACCATCACGATCACCCAGCGGGACGGCAACGGCCCCATGCGCGGCCGGGTGAGGGCGATGCGGATCACCGGCTCGAAGGGATCGCTCAGCGCCACCGGCGCTACCTTCCGGGCCCGGCTCGGGCTGCGCTCGGACTGGTTCTCCCTCGGCGGCGCCGTCACCAGCGCGGGGTCGGCGGCCGCTGGCGGTGCCGCCGGCGCCCTGGTGTACGCCGACCGGGCCGGGGTGCTGTGGCGCCGCCCGGCGGCTGGCCCCGGCTTCGGCTCCCCGGTGCGGATGGGCACCGGCTGGCGGGCCATGGACACGCTGCTCGCCCCCGGGCAGTGGGACCGGGCCGGCGGTGAGGATCTCGTCGCCCGCCAGCGCGCCACCGGGCGGCTGCTGCTGTACCGCGGGGACGGGCGCGGCGGCCTGCGCGGGCCGGGGGCGATCACCGGGGACGTGCGCTACCTGACCTCGCTGGCCTCCGCCGGGGACCTGGACTCCGATGGCTACCGCGACCTGGTCGCCCTGGATAGCCGGACCCGCAATATCGTCACGGTGCGCGGGGCAGCCTCGGGCCGGGTGGCCGGGGTGCGCAAGCTGGTGAGTGCCGCTAACGTGGCGTGGGTACGCGGGGCCGGGGACCTGAACGGGGATGGTACCGCCGGGATCGTCTGGGCGGACACCTCCGGGAGGGCGTATCTGGGTACCGGCGACGGCGCGGGCCGGATCGCGCGGGTGCGTGCCCTCGGGCGGGGCTGGAATGCCTTCGCTGAGGTGCTGCCCGGCGGGAACGCCTCTGCTGGCGGGGCCGGCGGCCTGCTCGCGCTGCGCCGCGACGGGGTGCTCGTCCGTTACGCCGGTGACGGGACCGGCGGCCTGACCGCCCCCGTGAAGATCCTGTCCGGCCTGAACGCCGCGCTCCTGGCCCGCTGACCGGGACCGGCCCGTGCCGCAGGCTCCGCACCGGGTGCGCTGGCGGCGCCGGAGCCCGGGTAGCGCTGCCGTCTCCCGGTGCCGGGGTTCCGGCACTCAGGTTGCGCTGAGGTGGCGCGTATTATACGACCCCGAGGGGTAATCCAGCGCTGGGCGGGCGTGCGGGCCGTCCGTGCTGCGGTCTGCGGCGCCGGTGCCGGTGGTGTGCCTGACTGCCGGTGCCACCTGCGCGCAGACCGGGAGGAGG
>CAMCQD010000405.1 GCA_945876925.1 uncultured Dermatophilus sp. | reverse complement strand
TCCTCCGGCGGCGCCCCGGGCCGGCCCCGGCAGGGCTCACATGAGCACGGTGGTGAACTCCCCCACCACGTCGAATCCGACCCTGCGGTAGGTGGCCACCGCGGGTGCGTTGTAATCGTTGACGTACAGCGTGACCAGCGGCGCCACCTGGGCACGGGCGTACTCGATGACGGCGGCCATGGCGGGCGCGGCCAGGCCCTGCCCGCGCAGCGACGGGGCCACCCAGACGCCCTGCACCTGGCAGGCTCCCACGCCCACGGCCCCGAATTCGGCTTTGAACACGACCTTCCCGCTGGAGGTGATGACCAGCACGTGCCCGCGTTCGAGGAGGTTCCAGGTGGCGTTGCGATAGGAGGCCCGCCCGCCGGAATCGTTGTACGGCGGGTAGCCGATCTCCTCGGTGAACATCGCCACCGAGGCGGGCAGCACCTGGTCGATCTCGTGCACCGTGGCGGGCCGCACCCGCGGATCGGGCGTCACCGGCACGGGATCCTGCGGGTCGATGGCCATGAGGAGCTGATGGCGGCGGATCTCGGCCGGGGTGCGCCAGTGCGCCTTGAGTTCATCCCACAGCGGGCCGACCTGCTCGGCCGGCCCGAACACCGAGGAGAACCGGGCCTGGTGGCGGCGCACCCGGGCGGCGAAGGCGTGCGCCGAGGCGGCCGTGCCGACGGTGGGCACGACGTTCGCCGAGGCCCAGCACAGCGCTTCGATGGACCCGCCGGGCGCGTAGGCGAAGACGTTGCTGCGGTACCGCAGGAGCTCGGTCTCACTGATCCGGGCGGCGACGTACACGTTGGCCGCCGGGTCGCGGGCGCACACTGCCAGCGCTTCGTCGAGATCGTCGCGCAGCAGCGGCCTCACCTCGCGCGACGTCCATAGCATGGTGGCATTGTGCCCTGAGTTGCCCGGGATCGTCAGGTGAAGTCATGCCACGCGTCCACTCCGATCCGCACGCTGAAGGCTGCCACGACGGGCACGAACACGGCCCGCACGAAAGCCGGCCCGCACGCCACGGCGTCCCGGGTCGGGGCGTGAGAGCGTGAAGGCACCCGCGATGATGAGGGCGGCCAGGATGAGGGGGGTGAACGCCGGGCGCGGGATGAACCCGGCGACGGCAGCCCCGGCGGCCGACCCGGCCAGTGCCCCGGCGGCTAGCGGGATCGCGGTAGCCCGGTCGATGCCGATCCGGCGCACGTACGTGCCCGCGCTGACCAGCGTCCCGCTGATCGAGGCGAGCTTGCTGGTGGCGAGCACCTGCACCGGGGCCGCCCCGGGCTCCGGCGAGGAGCAGCGCGGGGAGCTGGATCAGCCCGCCCCCCGCCGGCGACCGCGTCGATCCAGCCCGCGGCGAACGCGGACGCGAGCAGGAAGGCGACGGCCTCGACGGTCAGCTGACCGTCACCACCGGGCCGGAGCCGTCCCCGCCGGCGCTCTCGCCCATCTCCTCGGCTATCCGCTGCGCGTGCGCGATGAGGGTGGGCACGATCTGGTTCTCCGGGACCGTGGTGATGACCTCGCCCTTGACGAAGATCTGCCCCTTGCCGTTGCCTGAGGCGACGCCCAGGTCGGCCTCGCGGGCCTCGCCGGGCCCGTTGACCACGCAGCCCATGACGGCCACCCGCAGCGGCACGGTCATGCCCTCCAGGCCGGCGGTAACCTCCTCGGCGAGGGTGTACACATCGACCTGTGCGCGCCCGCAGGACGGGCAGGAGACGATCTCCAGCTTGCGGGGCTTGAGCCCGAGCGATTGCAGGATCTGGTTGCCGACCTTGACCTCCTCGACCGGCGGCGCGGACAGCGACACCCGGATCGTGTCGCCGATCCCCCGGGACAGCAGCGCCCCGAAGGCCACCGAGGACTTGATCGTGCCCTGGAACGCCGGGCCGGCTTCGGTGACGCCCAGGTGCAGCGGCCAGTCGCCCCGCTGGGAGAGCAGCTCGTAGGCCCGGATCATGACCACGGGGTCGTTGTGCTTGACGGAGATCTTGAAGTCGTGGAAGTCATGCTCCTCGAAGAGGCTGGCCTCCCACACCGCGGATTCGACCAGCGCCTCGGGCGTGGGGCCGCCATATTTGGCGTACAACCGCTTGTCCAGGCTGCCGGCGTTGACGCCGATCCGGATGCTCACCCCGGCGTCCCGGGCGGCCGCGGCGATCTGCCCGACCTGGTCGTCGAACTTGCGGATATTGCCCGGGTTGACCCGCACCGCGGCGCAGCCGGCGTCGATGGCGGCGAATACGTACCGGGGCTGGAAGTGGATGTCGGCGATCACCGGGATCTGGCTCTTGGCGGCGATGGCCGGCAGGGCCTCGGCGTCGTCCTGGCTGGGGCAGGCGACTCGCACGATATCGCACCCGGCCGCGGTGAGCTCGGCGATCTGCTGGAGGGTCGCGTTGATGTCGGCGGTGAGCGTGGTGGTCATCGACTGCACGGTGACCGGGGCGTCACCGCCGACGTACACCGAGCCGACCTTGATCTTGCGGGTCCGGCGGCGCGGTACCAGCATGGCCGCCGTCGGGGCCGGGCTGGGGCTGGAGGGCGACGGGATGCCGAGGTTGACGCTCATGGGGCTCAGTATGTCGCAGTCGCCGCATGCGGCGCCGGGCCCGGGCGGGCGTGATCCGCAGGCGCCGGCACCGGGACGGCAGCCTCAGCTGGCGTTGTCGTTGTCCGCGCCCTCGCCGTTGCCCTGAATGTTGCCCCCGCTGCTGCCCGCGCCTGCGGAGCCGGCCTGCAGCCGCGCGGCCAGGTCGACCAGCAGCACCGCATTGACGTCGCTGATGGCGGTGTGCACCCGGTCCAGGTCGAG
>CAMCQD010000404.1 GCA_945876925.1 uncultured Dermatophilus sp. | reverse complement strand
GGTGTCCAGGGAGGAACGGATGAGGTCGGCCATCGGGAACATTTTGCGGATGGCCGGCTTGTCGTACACGGCCTTGCGGGCGGCCGGGTTACCGGTGCCCAGCATGTACATTTCCTGGTTCTTCTCGCTGGTGATGCAGGCGATAGCGTCCCAGGCGCTGTCCTTGGCGTCGCTGGCGGAGTTCACGCCCAGCTCGATGCCGCCCAGCGGCGGCTTGCTCTCCTGGCCCGCGACGGACTGCGGGTAGCGTGCCCAGGCGACGTCGTCGATGAAGCCGACGTTGCGCTCTGCCAGCGCGGCCCACACGTACGGCCAGTTGAGCAGGAAGCCGGAGGTGCTGTTGTTGACGAACAGATCCAGCGCCGCGGTCTCGTCCGAGGAGCTCATCGCCGGGCCGGCCACGCCCGCGCTGCTGACCGACTTGATGATCTCGGCAGCGCGCTGGCCACCGGGGCCGTTGAGCCCGAACTGCAAGTCGGCTGCGGTGGCCCCGGGGTTCTCGACGATGTGCCCGCCCGCGCCCTCGATGAGGGCGTTGATCCACACCGAGTAGCCCTCGTAGCGGGAGCCCTGCACGCCGATGGTCTTGTTCTGGGACTTGGCGGCCGTGATGAGCTGATCCCAGGTGACCGGCTTGGTCATGTCCAGCCCGGCGGCCTGCGCGACCGATTTGCGGTACCACAGCACTTGCGTATTGGCCCACATCGGCGCGGCGACCAGCTGGTTCTTCCACGTGGCGGCCTTGACGATCGGGTCGACGGCGTCCTCGGTGAGCGCGGCCTGGCGGTCGGCCGGCACCGGGTCCAGGAAACCCGCCTCGGCGAACTCGGCGACGAACACCGGGTCCAGGCTGGCGATGTCGACCCCGGGGTCACCGGCCGCGAGCCGCCGGAGCAGCTGCTGACGCTGGTCGCTGGCGCTGTTGGGCAGCACCTGCGTCGTAATCGTGTACCGGCCTCCGGAGGCCTTGGTGCACTCGGCGGCCAGCCGGGCCTGCCCCTGCTTGGTCGGGTCGTTGCCGCCCGAGTCCGGGTTGATGTACCAGGTGATGTTGCGGGCGCCACCCGCATCAGGGCTCCCGCCGCAGGCGGCCAGGCCGACCGAACCTGCCAGCGCGAGTACAGCAGCACCGGCCAGCGCCCTGCAAGCGCGTTTGGTGGGCATGAATACTCCTTTGGATTCAGCAGCGGCCAGGGGAGTGAGGCCACTCCGTCCAGCCCACATTCAGGGTTGACCCATACGAATGCCAGCTCATTCAATCATCCCGACGGGGGTCCTGCGGGTGAAGAACGGGGAATCGTTGCCGATTGGCTGGGCGTCGCGCGTGTCCCGGACCGGCGACCGGACGGATCGCCACCAGATGGAGGGACCCCACATGATCAGCACCGCCGGAACCCCCGTGACCACAGCGGACGTGCCGGTACGTCCCGACCGGGCCGCCGCGGGCCTGACCGTGCGGCAGGTGCACGGCTCCCCCTCCCCCGTCGCCTCCTGGGCCGAGCTACTGGCCGGGAACCTCCGCTACGCCTCGGACCACCCCCAGGCCCCGCGCCGGGATCAGGCACGCCGCACCCGGGTAGTCTCCGGGCAGTTCCCGTTCGCGCTGGTCTTCGGCTGCGCGGACTCGCGGGTGCCGGCCGAGATCCTGTTCGACCAGGGCCTGGGCGACCTGTTCGTCATCCGCACCGCCGGGCACGTACTGGGCCCCGGCGAGCTGGGCTCCCTGGAATACGCAGTGGATACCCTCAACGTGCCGCTCATCGCCGTGCTGGCCCACGACGGATGCGGGGCCGTAGGGGCCGCCATCTCCGTCACCGACTCCGGGCAGATGCCCGACGGCCACGTGCGCGGGCTGCTGGAGGGCATCATTCCCGCGGTGCGGGCCGCCCGCGACGCGGGAATGACCACGCCCGGGGAGATCGAGAGCGCCCATGCGCGCGCGGTCATGTCGCAGATCCCGCAGCGCTCGCCCATCGTCGCCGCCCGGCTGGCCGCCGGCACCCTGGCGCTGGTGACGCTGAAGTACCAGCTCGCCGACGGCACCGCCCGTCTCATCGACGGCATCGGCCAGCTCGGCGTGCGCTGATTCCCCCGCCCCCGGCAAGCCGCCCGGCGGGGAGCGGGCGCATAGGGTGAGCGCAGCAGCAGCGCGAGCGCAGCGAGGTGATCTGGCATGGTCCCAGGTGAGCAGGCAGCGACCAGCGGACGGCCCGCGACGCCCGGGCAGGCGTGGGCCGCGCTACGCGACGGCAACGCCCGGTTCGTGGGCGGCACCGCGCAGCACCCCAACCAGGATGCCGGCCGGCGCAGCCAGCTGGCCAGCGGCCAGCGCCCGTTCGCCACGCTGTTCGGGTGCTCCGATTCCCGGGTCGCCGCCGAGGTGATCTTCGATCAGGGCCTGGGCGACCTGTTCGTCATCCGCACCGCCGGGCACGTCGCAGGCCCGACCGAGCTGGGCTCGCTGGAGTTCGGCGCCGAAGTGCTGCGCACCCCGCTCATCGCCGTGCTGGGGCACGACTCCTGCGGCGCGGTCTCGGCCACCATGGAGGCGTTCGCCAGCGGGGTCATGCCCGCCGGGTTCATGCGCGACCTCGCCGAGCGGGTCACCCCGAGCGTGACCGCGGCCTACCGCAAGGGCGCCCGGAGCACGTACGAGGTCGAGGCGGAGCACGTGCGCCAGACCGCTGGTCTCATCGCGGAGCGCTCCCGCCTCATCGCCCGCAGGATCGAGCAGGGGTCGCTGGCTATCGTCGGGCTGATGTACGAGCTCGCCGAGGGCCAGGCCCGCGTCGTCCGCGTCGCCGGGCAGATCAACGGG
>CAMCQD010000403.1 GCA_945876925.1 uncultured Dermatophilus sp. | reverse complement strand
ACGAGCTCCTGGCACAGCCGGTCCGGTTCTCGGTCACCTTCACCGGCATCACGCTCGGCGATGGAGCCACGGACATGGTCAAGCTCAAGCCGGGCGACCCATACACGATCCTCGTCTCGGACGCGAGCCGGCTGCGGCTGCCCTTCGCCGGCGGGGACGGCTCCCGGCTGCCGATCGGCTTCGGGATCGTCATGGCCGTCACCGGAGCCTGCTACCTGCTGACCAGCGCGTGGCGGAACCGGCGAGGACGTCCCAGCACGTCCTGACCTCGCGCTCGCCACGAGCATCACGGGCGTCCCGCGGAGCGACCGGCCGTGCACGCCCCCCCCGGTCCGCCCCGGCCGCGCCCACCGCCCCACCGGGGGGCCCCGGGGCGCGCCCCCCCGCCCGCGCCCGGGGCACGCCCGCCTGGAGCTCAGCGCCGGTAGCCGCGCAGCGGCTGGATGCTCAGATCCGTGACGCGGGCAGTGCCGCCCGTGCTGAACGTGCCGATGCCCGTCGACGAGGAATCCGGGAAGATGGTGTCGGTCAGGGCCACGGCGCCATCATTGGCGAACACCTCGACCGAGGCGGTGTCCACGAGCACGCGCAGGGTCACCTTGCCGTCGCGGGCAGCCAGGGGAGCCCGGTGGATGCCCGCGAAACGTCCGCTGAAGTCGTCCCGGCCGGAACGGTGACGGTCGATGAAGATCTCCTGCGTGCGCGCGTCGTACCCGATCCGGGTGCGCTGCGACTGACCGGTCCGCACATCGAATCCGGCCTGCCGGGCATCGCGCAGGTCCAGGGTCGCGGTGAGCTCGTACACCTCGCCCTTCGCCGCCCTGCCGGGCAGCCGGTGCGATCCGGGGGGCACGCTCAGATCGCCCACCCGCACCGCCTCGCCGGCGTGCAGCGAGGCCAGCTGCGGCACGGGCTCGGAGGTGAGCGTCACCCGTCCGCCGATGGTCCGCAAGCCCATGACGCGCGGGATGGACTGGGCGCTGCGCCACGGGTTCGTCGGCGCCACCTGGGCGTACTCCCAGTTGCTCATCCAGCCGATCATGATGCGCTTGCCTCCGGGAACACCGTCCCAGCTCACCGCCGCGTAATAGTCCTTGCCGTAATCGGCCCAGCGGGCGCGCTGGGCGCTGGACGTGGCCGGTTTCGCGGCCATCGTCACCTGGTCGAGCACGAGATGGCCGAAGTCGCCGGTGCTGTTGTCGATCGCCCGGATCCGGGCCTGCTTACCGCGGAAGGCCGAGACGTCCCAGGAATGCCAGTCCAGGGCGTTCGATCCGGTGCCGGTCGCGGTGCGGACCACCTTGCCGTCCACTAGCAGGTTGACGGTGACCGGGTCCTTCTCCGAAGCGGGACGGTCACCGCCGCCGAGCAGGAAGTTCACATACGAATCCTGGATCGTGAAAGCCGGCGAGGTCGCGGTGCCGGTGGCCTCGTTGCCGCCGTGGAAGGAATTGAGGACGCCCTTGCCGGCCACGTTGGACACCGGGTTCTGCTCGGGCAGGCCGCCGGCGGCCGGTGCGGTGCCGAAGGCCTGCCCGGTGAGCTTCCACCCGGTCAGGTCCGTGCCCTCGAAATCGGCCACGACCCTGCCAGCGGGGGGAACGTAGTCCTGCTGGTCCTCGGCGGTGAACGTGGTGCCGTCGAAATCCCCGATGAAGTACTGCGCGGCCGACCCGCCCTGGATGCCGCCGGGATTGATGTTGACGACGAGTACCCACTTCGTCTTGCCGGAGTCGCCGTCCACCGGTAGCTGGAACAGGTCGGGGCACTCCCAGACGCCGCCGGTCGCGCCGGCCGGGCCGAAGGTGCTCAGTTTCTTCCACGACTTCAGGTCCTTGGAGGAGTAGAACCCCACGGTGTGGTCGGCCGAATTCGACACCGTCATGAGCCATGACTTCGACGGCTCGTACCACTGCACCTTCGGGTCGCGGAAGTCGCGCGCGCCGATGTCCAGCACCGGCTTGCCGCCGTTGAACTTGGTGAAGGTGCGTCCCCGGTCGAGGCTGTAGGCGATCGCCTGGGACTGGATGTTCGTGTTCTTGTCGGTGCGGGTGTACACCGCGATCATCGGCGGGTTATCCCTCGTGCCCAGGCCGCTGGTGTTGTGCACGTCGATCACGGCGCTGCCGGAGAAGATGTGCTCGCCGGGCGTGTCGGGAATGGCGACCGGCAGCTCCTCCCAGTGGATGAGGTCGGTGCTCACCGCGTGACCCCAGGACATGTGCCCCCAGACGTTGCCGAACGGGTTGTACTGGTAGAACAAGTGGTATTCGCCCTGGTAGTAGACCAGCCCGTTGGGGTCGTTCATCCAGTTCCGCGCCGGGGTGAAGTGGATCGCCGGCCGGTAGGGCTCATCGAAGGAGGCCCGGGCAGCGGGGGCCGCCCCTACGGGGCCATCCGTCCCGGCTGCCGTCAGGCCCGGGGCGGCCAGGAGGCCGGCGCAGGCAGTCACGGCGGTCAGCAGGCGTGCGGTGCGGGTCGGGATGGCGGACATCGGATCTCCTCATCGGCGGGACAGCGCACCCCGGAGACGGCGACACCCGCCCTGGGGTATGCACTAACAGCGGTCAGGGCCGTTGCGCCGAACATACGGGACACCTGTTCGTGACCGTTGTCACCACACACCGATATGAGGAACATCACTAGCCCATCCGGGAACTTAGCCCGCCGGTGCAAAGGCCGGGCGGTGAGGGCCTGGGATAGGTCATCGCAGAGGCACCCGGGCATGGCAGCGGGCGCCCACCCGCGCGTGAGGATTGCGCCCGCTGCCCGGCAGGGGGGGTGGTGTTCCCGGAGGGGCGGGGGGTCAGTACGCGCCCG
>CAMCQD010000402.1 GCA_945876925.1 uncultured Dermatophilus sp. | reverse complement strand
GGGCCCATCGACCTGTCCGCCGGGCAGGATGTGCCCGTCGGCGCCTTCGTCGCCTCCCGGTTCGGCCGCGCGGTCAGCGACCTGTTCGTCGACCCGCTCCTCGGCTCACTGCATTCGGGGGATGTCAACCAGCTCAGCCTGCGCGCATGCGCCCCCGCGCTGGTGCCGGCCGCCATCGCCGGGCGTTCCCTGCTCGCCCGGCGTCCCCCCGCTCCCCCGGCTCGCAACGGCCAGGCCCCCGTGCCGATGTTCGCCTGCTGGCCAGGCGGGCTGCGCACCCTCACCGACGCGCTCATCGAGGGCACCGGCGTGCACGTCCGGCTCGGCGCGCAGGTCACCGGGCTGCGCCGCCTGCCGCCAGGCGGGAAACGCCCCGGAGGAGACGGTGCACTGCCGGACGGCGGACCCTCCGGCGGCGGGTATGAGATCACGCTGGCCGGCGGGGAACGCCTGCTCGCCGACGGGGTCGTGCTGGCAGTGCCCGCGGCCGTCAGCGCCGGCCTGGTCGCGCCCGGATGCCCGCAGGCCGCCAGCACGCTCCGCCTCACCCAGGTCGCCAGCACCGCCACCATCGTGCTCGCCTTCCGCCGCGAGCAGGTCGCGCACCTGCCCGCGCTGGCCGGCAACGGCTTCCTCATCCCGTCGCGGTTCGCCACCCTGATCAAGGCCGGTACCCACCTGTCCGCCAAATGGGCGCACCTGGATGACGGCCAGACCACGCTGTACCGCGTCTCAGCCGGGCGCGCCGGGCAGGACCTGCTCGGCCAGCTCGGCGACGAGGAGGTGGTCGCCCGCGCCCGCCGCGAACTGGCCATGGTCACCGGCATCGAAGCGGCCCCGGTGCTGGCCCACGTGGAGCGCTGGCCCGCCGGCCTGCCGCAGCTGACCGTCGGGCACCCCGACCGGATCGCCGCCGTGCGAGCCGGGCTCGCCGCGCAGCTGCCGGGCGTGGAACTAGCCGGGGCTTCCTACGACGGCATCGGCATCGGCGCCTGCCTGGCCTCGGCGGACCGCGCCGCCGCCCGCCTGCTGGACCGGCTGTCCTCCGCCGCGCCGGAGGTCACGGCAGGCTGAGCCCGCCGGCCTCAGACCGCGGGGGTGAAGAAGTATGTGGTGTGCTCGCTGATCCGCCCGTGGCCATCGAACGCGAAAATCGCGGCGAACCCCATCGAGGTACGCCCGCCGTCCTTCAGGTCGCCCTCCCATTCGCCATGGGCGGCCACGCTGTGGCCATCGACGAGGATCGCGCGGACCGCGTGCCGCCCCCGGGCCAGCTTGCGCGCCGACTCGTAGTACTCGCGCAGCCGCTCGATGCCGACGAACCGGTCATAGCCGGGGCGGCGGTAGAGCACGTCACCGCTGAAATAGTCGAGTACCCGCTCAGTGTCCCCGGCATCGAGGGCGTCGTAATAGCCCTGCACCGCGCGCCGGAGCTCATCGCTGGTCGAACTGGCCATCTCGTCCTCCTATACCGCCCAGCGGCCACCGCCTGGGCTGCCCGGGTCACCGCAGCCGGCGACCAGGCTCTCATGCTCTCACCGCGGCGCCGGCCGCGAGGGCCGCCGGTTCATTCCCACTCGATGGTGCCCGGGGGTTTGCTGGTGACATCGAGCACTACCCGGTTCACCTCGGGAATCTCATTGGTGATCCGGCTGGAGATCTTCGCCAGGATCTCGTACGGGATGCGCGACCAGTCCGCCGTCATGGCGTCCTCGCTGCTCACCGGGCGCAGCACGACGGGGTGGCCGTAAGTGCGGCCGTCCCCTTGCACGCCCACCGAGCGCACGTCGGCCAGCAGGACCACCGGGCACTGCCAGATGTCCCGGTCGAGCCGGGCGGCGGTGAGCTCCTGGCGGGCGATGGCGTCGGCGGCGCGCAGCGTCTCCAGGCGGGCGGCGGTCACCTCCCCGATGATCCGGATCCCCAGGCCAGGCCCGGGGAACGGCTGACGCCACACGATCGCCTCGGGCACGCCCAGCTGCAGCCCGACCTGCCGGACCTCGTCCTTGAACAGATCCCGCAACGGCTCCACCAGGGTGAACCGCAGATCCTCGGGCAGCCCGCCGACATTGTGGTGGCTCTTGATGCTGGCGGTGCCGCTGCCCTCGCCGGACTCGACCACATCGGGGTAGAGCGTGCCCTGGACGAGGAACTTCACCGGGTGCTCATCGTCACCCCGGTCGGTCACGATGTCGCGGGCGGCCCGCTCGAAAGCGCGGATGAACTCCCGGCCGATGATCTTGCGCTTTTCCTCGGGGTCGGTGACCCCGGCGAGCGCTTCGAGGAACTGGCCGCTGGCGTCCACGGTGACGAGGTCCACGCCCGTGGCCCGGACGAAATCTTGCTCGACCTGCTCAGCTTCCCCGGTGCGCAGCAGCCCGTGGTCAACGAAAACGCAGGTGAGCTGACTGCCGACGGCCCGCTGGACGAGCGCCGCCGCGACCGAGGAGTCGACCCCGCCGGACAGCCCGCAGATCACCCGGTCCTGGCCGATCTGCTCGCGGATGCGGGCGACCTGGTCATCGACGATGCTCGCAGGGGTCCAGTCCCCGGACAGGCCCGCGCCGCGGACCAGGAAGTTCTCGATGACGCGCTGGCCGTACTCGGTATGCGCCACCTCGGGATGCCACTGCACGCCGTACAGGCCCCGCTGGGTGTCCTCGAACGCGGCCACCGGTGCCCCCGGGGTGGTGGCGATGACGACCATCCCCTCCGGGGCACGGGAGACCGCGTCCCCATGCGACATCCACACCACCGAGGAGGCCGGCTGGCCACCCAGCAGGAGGCTGTCACCGGTGGTGCGGATCGCGCTGGTGTGACCGTACTCA
>CAMCQD010000401.1 GCA_945876925.1 uncultured Dermatophilus sp. | reverse complement strand
CGGGGCGACGTACACGTCGGCGGAGGCGAGCAGCTCGGCCTTGTCCTGCTCGCTGACCGGTCCCAGGAACTCGACCCGGCCGGCCACGGCAGGGTCCAGCCTGGCCCGGGCAGCCTCGACGTCACCGAACCCGGCCACCAGCACCCGCACCCCGGGGATCTGGGCGGTTATCGCCGGCAGCGCCGCTGACAGCACCGGCAAGCCTTTGCGCGGCTCGTCGATCCGGCCGAGGAACGCCAGCACCGGCGCCTGCGGGGTGCCGGTCCACTCCAGGCGGCGCCGCGCGCTGGCGAACCGCTGCGTGTACACGCCATTGGGGATGACGACGGCGTCCCCGCCCATGTGGGTGATGACGGTCTGGCGGGCCGGCTCGGACACGGCGATGCGCCCGTGGATCTTCTCCAGGCTGGCCCGCACCAGCGGGTAGGCGGCCTGCATCGCCCGCGAGCGCACCAGGGAGGTGTGGAAGGTCGCCACGATGGGGCCCTCGACGGCCCACAGGGCCAGGATCGACACGCTCGGCGCGATCGGCTCGTGGATGTGCACCACGTCGAAGGAGCCCTGCTCGACCCAGCGCGCCACCCGGGCGGCGGAAGTGGGCCCGAAGGTGAGCCGGGCCACCGAGCCGTTGTACCGCACCGGCAGGGCCCTGCCGGAGCTGACCACCCGGGCCGGCAGGGGCGCGTCCTCATCGGCGGGGGCGAGGATGCTCACGTAGTGCCCCCGGGCGGCCAGCGACTCGGCCAGGTCGCGCACGTGGAACTGCACGCCGCCGGCGACATCGAAGCTGTAGGGGCAGACCAGTCCGATGCGCATCGTCAGCGGGCCTCCTGCCTGCGGTCCCCGGGCCTGCTGCCCGTGCCCGCGTGGCCGCCGTCGTTCCCGGCACCGGGCCGGGCGGCGAATACCGGCTGCATCATGTGCCAGTCCTCGGTGTGCTCCCGGATGGCCTCGCCCAGGGCGTCGGCGCAGGCCTGGGTCATGGCAGTGACCCGGTCGCGCGAGCGGCCCCGGCCGGGGTCGGCCACGGGCGGCAGGAAGGTGATGACGGTGCGGTACCCGCTCGGGGTGACCGCGCGACCGGCCCGTTCGTAGTGCAGCGACACCGGCACGACGTAGCCGGTCGAGCGCATCGCGAGCACCGCCGGCCCGACCGCCATCGGGGCCCGCCCGCCGAGGAAGTCCACCTGCACTCCCCCGCTGGTGAGATCGCGGTCGGCCAGCAGCGGGATCATGCTCGCCGAGCGGGTGTCGGCCATGAGCTGGCGTAGCACGTCGTGCTCCCCGGTGAGCGGGTAGATGGTGACGCCGCGCCGCTGGCGCATCCGCACGAATTCCTCGAACACAGGTTCGGGCTTGAGCCGCTCTGCCACGGTGACGGTGCGGGCCAGCTCGATCTGGGACCAGGCGCCGGCCAGATCCCAGTTGCCCATGTGCGCCAGGAAGCACACCACCGGCTCGCCTCGTGAGAGCGCCTGGCGGTACGGCTCATCACCGATCACGCGCACGCTGGCCCGCAGCTGGCCGTCACTGAGCGCGGGCTGGCGGAAGGCCTCGCACCAGTACCGCAGGTAAGAGCGCACCCCGGCCTCGACCAGGGCCTCCAGCTCCGCAGGGCTCAGCTCCGGGCGGGCCTGGGCGTAGTTGACGCGCAGCCGCGCGACGCTCGCTCCCCCGAGGCGGTACATCACCCGGGCGGCGAGGTCGAACAGCGCGAAGCAGGGGCGGGCGGGCAGCCGCGGCAGCCCCCGGAAGGCCAGCCGTAAGCCGGCCGTCACCAGGCGCTCGCGCAGCCGGACGCGGCTCACGCCCGGGACCGTATCTCGCGGCGCACCGCCGACATCCGCTGCCCGACGGTGAAGGCGCTGGCCACGGCCAGGAACCACAAGGTCACTCCGAGCACCTCGCCGGGCCAGCCGAACAGGCCCACGAGAAAGGTCATGAGCAGCACCACCACGAGCCGGTCGGCCCGCTCGGCCACGCCGACGTTGGCACCGGTCAGCCCCAGGCCCTCGGCCCGGGCGCGGGCGTAGCTAGTGACGAAGCCGAAGACCAGGCAGAACAAGGTGGCCCAGGTGGTCAGCGACTCCCCTGGCTGGCGGGCGTAGTACAGGACCAGCCCGCCGAAGACGGCGCCGTCGGCGATCCGGTCGAGGGTGGAATCCAGGAACGCCCCCCACGTGCTCGACTGCCCCGAGATGCGCGCCATGGTGCCGTCGAGCAGGTCGAAGATGACGAACACCGCGATGAACAGCACCCCGGCGACGAACTCGCCCCGCGGGAAGAACACCAGCGCGCCTGCGCACACGCCGAGCGTGCCGATCACGGTGACCAGGTCCGGGGTCAGCCCGATCCGCAGGAAGAACTGGGCCAGGGGCGTCAGGAGGCGCGTAGCGAACGCGCGAGCGAACTTGTTCAGCATGAGCTGGTCAGCATCTCTGGACGGGAGCAGGTGGGCCCAGCCAGCCTACGGCACCTGGGGCGGGAGCCGATCGCCCAGCGCCCACGCCACCACGAGTCTGCCTGAGCCGGGACGCCGCCCGGGCCCGCGCGCCATTCCGCCACGGGGCACGGCACCCGGGGCCGGAGCACAGCGGCGATCCCCTGCTAGCCGGCCCCGGGCGGGGCCTTTCGTCCTGTGCGCTGTGCCACTGGGAGACCTGCGGAGCAGGCCTCACCGCCCGGGGTAGCGTTGACGGATCGGCCGGCGCTGGCCCGCAGGCCGCGGCAGCTCGTGCCAGCCGGACCAGGAATAACCTCCTACCAGCAACGACGCATCCAGAGAGGTTTCATTACCCATGGGCAGACAAGCAGGTTCCTCGGCTCCCG
>CAMCQD010000400.1 GCA_945876925.1 uncultured Dermatophilus sp. | reverse complement strand
TACCGGGCCGACCGGGATATCGACCGGCACCAGCAGGCACCCGGGGTGAAGGTCATCCCGGCCAGCCAGGCCCCCTCCGGCGGGCGGACCCAGGTGCGCGCCCAGGTCGAGGGCAACCGGTTCGTGCAGGCGACCTTCCTCGTGCGGCCCGAGGGCACGCAGCAGTGGACCACGCTGGGCACCGACGATAACGCGCCCTACTCGGTGTACGCGGACACCTCCGGCTACGCCAAGGGCACCACGCTGGAGTACCGGGTCGTCGTCACCGACGAATCCGGCCGGGTGCGCGGGGCGTCGGCCACGGCTAAGACGCGCTGAGCTGGCCGACGGGGCGCCCGGCCCACAGCAGCCGGGCCGCCCCGCCGTCTCCCAGCCCGGCCCACGGGCCGGCGGTGCCGATGACGGCCACGCTCGATGTCGTCATCGGCACAAGTTCCCCGGTGAGCAGCGCGGTCAGTTCCTGCATGGCCGGGTTGTGCCCGACGATCAGGGCGGTGCGCGCCTGCCCGGGCAGGTCGCGGACCACGCCGAGCAGGCTAGTGCCGGAGAACGTGTACGCCTGGGCGAGCCCGGCAGCCTCCGGCGGGATCACCCCGGCAGCGGTCAGCGACCCGGCGATCAGGGCCCAGGTCTGCCTCGCCCGCACCGCCGTGGAGGTGACCACGGCCTGCGGCATGATCTGACGGCCGAGCAGCCACGGGCCGATCGCCCCGGCCTGGCGGCGGCCCCGCTTCCCGATCGGGCGTTCCAGATCCGGACCGGTGAACGACCAGTCGGATTTGGCGTGCCGGACGAGCACGAGGGTGCGCGGCACCGCGGGCTCACCCCTCGCGCAGCCCCGCCAGGGCAGTGGTGATCGGCACGTCGCCGTCGGTGAACGGCAGGTCGGTGTGCGTCACCTTGTCAACGTCAGCGGCGACCACCGCCTCGATGACATCGGCGACCAGTTCACGCGAGGTGGTGCCGGTCGCCCCGCGGCCGAACTGGACGCAGCGCCGGGAGGGCTCATTGGTGAGCATGCCCGGCATGAGGATGGTCCAGTCCAGGTCGGTGGCACGCAGGTGCTCGTCCGCGGCGGCCTTGGCCTCGGCGTAAGGGAAGAAGGGATCATCGGGCGCGATCCCGTGATCCAGGCCCGCGCCCAGGTAGGACACCATGATGTAACGGCCTGCCCCGGCGGCCTGGGACGCGTCGATCGAGCGGATCGCCGCGTCCCGGTCGACGGCGGAGGTGCGCTGCGGGTTCCCTCCGCCCGCGCCCGCGGACCAGATGACGATGTCGTGCCCGCGCAGCATCTCCTCTAAGGCATCGACGTCCATCGACTCGACGTCGCCCGCCCGCGGCATCGCCCCTGTCGCCGCGACCTCCGCAGCGTGGCCGGGGTTGCGGAACACCGAGGTCACGTCGTGACCGGCGCGCGCTAGCTTGCGCGCAGCCAGTAGCGCGACCTTGCCGTGTCCGCCGATGATGACGATCCGAGCCATGAGGGCCTCCAACGCTCTCTGGTAAGCACAATCGTGCCCTCGTCGCGGCGCCGGGGCTTGACGCGCACGCGGGGCACGCGCTTCGCACTCTGCCATACCGCCGCCCCTCCGTGCGGCCCGGATCGCCCGCGTCCTGCGACGGCCCCCGCCCCCGGGCGCGGCATGCCCAGTTTCCTTGTCCTTAGCCGGTACTGGTTCTCGCCACGCCGCGCGGTCCGGGGCCGCAGGACGCGCCGCCACCGGGCTGCGCTGATGCGGCGTGGCGTCCCCTCCCATCCCGGCCTGCCTGGGCGGGAGGGAGCGCATGTGAGTCCTCCGGGGGCGCTGCCGGTGGAACAGATAGCGTCCGGACCATCGCCGGTTTATTCGCTGGCCAGGCGGGCGGTGTGGAGGGCGAGGTAGGTCACCTCATCGCTGGTCAGGGAGGTGCCGAGGCGCAGTTCGAGCACCCCGGCGATGCGCATCGCCACCTGCCAGGCCTCCGGGTAGGCCTGGCGGATCGAGCCGGTCAGCGCGCCCATGCCGTCAGCGAGCTGAACCCCCTTGCGCGCCCGGACGAACAGGTAGCGCAGGTGCGTGATGAACCGGGCGCTGTTGATGCTGTGCTGGTCGAACTGGCGCCCGTACCCGGCCGCGAGCACCTCGAAAACCTGGCTGAGCACCCCGGTCATCTGATACGTCCACGACAGGTCACCCCGGGAGAACGCGGCATTGACCAGGTGCAGCGCGACCGCGACCGCCTCATCCGGATCCAGGTCCACGTCCACTCGCTCGCCGGCGTAGGCAATCACCCGGCGGGCCGTGGCCAGCTCATCCGGGTACAGGTGCTCCACCTCGGCCCGCAGCGGGAACTCCGCCGTCAGGCCCTCACGCGCCCGGCGCACCGCGAACCCCAGGTGGTCAGCGAGCGCCACCACGGTCACCGCCGAGGAGGCGTAATCCCCGTCGGCTGCTTCCAGCGCGGCGGCGGCCAGGGTTACGTACTCCGCCGGGATCGCGGCGAGCATCGACGCCAGGTTGTCGCTGTCGCGCCCGTCCGCGGGCACGAACGTGCGCTGCACCGCCCCGGGATCCACCGCATGGCCCGGCCTGGCCTGGAAGCCCACGCCCCGGCCGGTGACGATCACCTCGCCGCCGTCATCGGCGCGCGCGAGGACGACATTGTTGTTGAAGACCCGCAGCACCTTCACGTCGCCCACCTCGCCCTCACCCGGACAATGCCGATCCTCCCAGACGCGCCCGGGTTCGTGTGCCCGGGCCCGCCTGGCTCTCACCCGCACCCCCGGGCGGTCCCGGCCGGGGGTGCGGGTGAGCCTGCTCCCGGCCCGGCCCCGGCAGCCGCACCCGGAC
>CAMCQD010000399.1 GCA_945876925.1 uncultured Dermatophilus sp. | reverse complement strand
GGAACGCCACCGGGCCGCGCAGCGTGCGCAGCACCGCGATGAACAGCCCCAGCGCCGCGATGAGCACCGCGCACACCAGCATCACCCGGATGTTCAGCCACAGCCCGGACAGCACCGCCGGGAACGAGGCGATCGCCTTCTCCGGGCTGAAATACGTCTCGGCTACCCGCGGCCAGCCCGGCGAGGAACCCACCAGCCAGGCTGTCCCGCCGAGCACCACGGCGGTGCTGATCGCGGCGACCAGGCCCGATCGGATCGCGCGGCCGCGCCGGTAGGCGTCCCGTTCGCGCTGCAGCGCCGAGGGCTTCCAGCACCTGCCCGAAGCGCTGCGGCTATCAGGGTCACCGGGAATGCCGGAGTCGCCTGGGATGCCCGGATCCCCGGTGCCCCCGCCGGAGCGTGGCTCATCGATCCCGGCGCCGGGGTCTGCCCCGGCCTGGCTGCCGCTGTTGCGTGAACCCATCTCAGCTAGGCGAGGCCGCGCCGGCGGCGGTCGTGCTAGCGGAGGCCGTTCCGGCCGGGGCCGTGGTGGCAGGATCCGCGCCGGCGGGGGCCGTGGTGGCACCGCCGTCAGTCTCCGGGAGCACCGGGGCGACCCCGTCGGACAGCCACGTCTTCTCCAGCTTGGCCAGGGTGCCGTCGGCCCGCAGCGCGTCGATCGCCTGCGAGACGCAGCCGGTCAGCGGGCTTCCCTTAGGCAGCACCGCGCCCAGCTGCTCGGCGTTCCCGGTCTGCGGGAGCTGGCCGACGATGACGCCGGTGCTCAGCTGCGCCCCGGTCATGTAGAACGCCGTCGGCAGGTCAACGACGATGCCGTCCACCTGGCCGTTCTTCAGCGCCTGCACGGCAGCATCGTTGGTGTCGAACACGGCCGGGGCGTTGCTGGGCTTGATCTGGTTCGTGATCGCGGTGTAGCTGGTCGAGCTGACCACGGCGCCCAGCTTGGCGTTCTTCAGGCCGGCGATGGAGGTGGCCTTCGCGATCGGGCTGTTCTTCGTCGTGATGACCGTCTGCGCGATGTCGTAGTACCCGGAGGAGAAGTCGACCGCCTTGCGGCGTTCCTCGGTGATCGAGACCTCATTGACGTCGAAGTCGAACTGGTGGTCGCCGGGCTGGACCACCGAGTTGAACGGCACCCGGACCCAGGTGACCTTGTCGGCGGAGAAGCCCAGCTTGCCGGCCACCGCGTACGCGACCGCTGACTCGTAACCCTTGCGGTTGGACGGGTCGTTCGCGGCGAACCACGGGGCGTAGGCCGGGTCATCGGTGGCGATGGTGAGGGTGCCCGGGGTGCGGGTCGCCATCGTCTCGGGACTGCATGTGCTGGTCGTCGCCTGGGTGGCACTGGTGGACTGATCGGCTGGCGCCGCGCAGGCGGCGAGCAGGAGCGGAACGGCCAGCGCGAGCGCGCCGGTGCGGCGGGCGGTCATCGGATCTCCTCAGAGAAAGCGATCAAGGCAGGTCAGGTCAGTGTCGGAACCAGGTCACCCTAACCCGGGCCGCATGGCGCGCGTCACGCTTTTGGCCAGCTCGTGGGTACATTCGCCGCCAGCTCGGCCAGCCACACCCGGGCGTTGCCGTCCGAGGGGGCCCGCCAGTCGCCGCGCGGGGACAGCGACCCGCCGATGGACACCTTCGGCCCGTTCGGTACCGCCGAGCGCTTGAACTGGCTGAAGCCGAAGAACCGGTGGCAGAACACCTCCATCCACGAGCGGATGGCGGCCAGGTCGTAGGCGGTCTTGTCCTCCTCGCCGATCCCGGCCGGCCAGCGGCCCGCCGCCGCGTCGTGCCAGGCATGCCAGGCCAGGAACGCGATCCGGCTGGGGGCGGCACCCTGGCCGAGGACGTGCCACAAGGTGAAGTCGTGCAGCGCGTACGGGCCGATGGTGCCCTCGGTGCTCTGCGGGGCCTCGCCGTCCCGGACGGGCACCAGCTCGGGGGTGATCTCGGTGCCGAGGATCGAGCGCAGCACCTCACTGACCTCCGGCTCGAACTGCTGCGAGGAGATCACCCACCGGATGAGATGCTGGATGAGGGTCTTAGGCACCCCGGCGTTGACGTTGTAGTGCGACATGTGATCGCCGACGCCGTAGGTGCACCAGCCCAGGGCCAGCTCGGACAGGTCACCGGTGCCCAGCACGATGCCCCGGTTGTGGTTGGCGAGCCGGAACAGGTAGTCGGTGCGCAGCCCCGCCTGCACGTTCTCGAAGGTGACGTCGTACTCGTTGGTGTCGGCCGCGCCCGGCTCGGGGGCCCGGTACGGGTGGCCGATATCGGCGAGCATCTGGGTCGCCGCCGGGCGGATGTCCAGCGTCCGGAAGCTGGCCCCCAGCGCCTCGGCGAGCCGCTGGGCGTTGCCGCGGGTGCGGGCGCTGGTCGCGAAGCCGGGCATGGTGCAGGCGAGGATGTCCGAGCGAGGCCGGCCCAGCCGGTCCAGGGCGCGCGCGGCGACGATGAGCGCCTGGGTGGAATCCAGCCCCCCGGAGACCCCGATCACGATCTTCGGCTGCCCGATGGCCCGCAGCCGCTGTTCCAGCCCGGACACCTGGATCGCGTAGGCTTCGTAGCAATCCTGGGCCAGCCGGCCGGGGTCGGCGGGCACGAACGGGAACCGCTCCACCGTCCGCCTCAGTCCTAGATCCCCTGCGGGAGGGCGCATCTCGAACCGGATCCGGCGCATGCGGGATACCCGCTCGGCGTGCACGGCGGCGTTGTCGTCGAAGGTGCCGGCCCGTAGCCGCTCGGCGGCGAGCAGGCGCAGGTCGATGTCCGCCACGGCGGCCTGGGGCCCTCGCGGGAACCGGCTGGTCCCGGCGAGCAACCGGCCGTGCTCGTAGA
>CAMCQD010000398.1 GCA_945876925.1 uncultured Dermatophilus sp. | reverse complement strand
CCCCGCGCCCCGCCCCCGCCCGGCCGTGCCGGTCCCGGGTCCGCCAGGCCGGGGAGCGCCTGGTCCGGTGCCGGGCTGCGGGCGGCCAGGCGGGGCGTTCCCGGGCGTGCGGTCCGGGTGAGGTGACACGGTGGCGGATCCGCCTGGATCGGAGGTGGGCTCTGGCACGGATCCAGTCTCGCCCATCGCTAACCCCCTGCGGGCACCCCGGATCGTGACAGGATCGCCATGATCGACCGCATCGCTGCGGGGGCGAGGCTAACGTGGGACGAATCGCTCCAGGCTGGCCGCGATTGCCGGGCCTGCCCTGGATCGGTAGTCTTGATGTGCTTCTTCATGTGCTGCGCCGGTAACCCGGGGCAGGGCTGCGGAACCGCTCACGTGCGGTGCACGCCGCCGCCAGGCGGGCTCACGGGCCCGTACGGCGCACGTGGTCCCGCAGGCCGGCTCCCACTGGCACGCGTCCTGGGTGCCGCTCACTCAGCAGTGACGGGAACGCCCAGGTCTCGAGTGCGTGTTCGATCAACTGTCCCCGGGGTGGTGCGACTGCACCGCCTCCCGAGAAAACTGTCCACAATCGGAGTCCCGACTACATGACTGCCACCACGGCTACCACCGAGATCGCGATCAATGACATCGGATCACAAGACGATCTTCTTGCCGCCATCGACTCAACCATCAAGAACTTCAATGACGGCGACATCGTCGAAGGCGTGATCGTCAAGGTCGATCGCGACGAGGTACTGCTCGACATCGGCTACAAGACGGAGGGCGTCATCCCTTCGCGCGAACTCTCGATCAAGCACGATGTCGACCCCTCCGAGGTCGTCACCGTCGGCGACGAGGTCGAGGCCCTTGTCCTCCAGAAGGAAGACAAAGAAGGGCGGCTCCTGCTCTCCAAGAAGCGCGCCCAGTACGAGCGCGCCTGGGGCACCATCGAGCGCATCAAGGAAGAGGACGGCGTCGTCACCGGCACCGTCATCGAGGTCGTCAAGGGCGGCCTGATCCTCGACATCGGCCTGCGCGGCTTCCTGCCCGCCTCCCTGGTCGAGATGCGCCGGGTCCGCGATCTGCAGCCGTATGTCGGCAAGGAGATCGAGGCCAAGATCATCGAGCTCGACAAGAACCGCAACAATGTCGTGCTCTCGCGCCGCGCCTGGCTGGAGCAGACGCAGTCCGAGGTGCGCAGCAAGTTCCTGCACGACCTGCAGCGCGGTCAGGTCCGCACCGGCCAGGTCTCCTCGATCGTCAACTTCGGTGCGTTCGTGGACCTCGGCGGGGTCGACGGCCTGGTGCACGTCTCGGAGCTGTCCTGGAAGCACATCGACCACCCCAGCGAGGTCGTCGAGGTCGGCCAGGAAGTCACCGTCGAGGTGCTCGACGTCGACATGGACCGCGAGCGGGTGTCGCTGTCGCTCAAGGCCACCCAGGAAGACCCGTGGCAGCACTTCGCCCGGACGCACGCGATCGGCCAGATCGTGCCCGGCAAGGTCACCAAGCTCGTCCCGTTCGGCGCGTTCGTGCGCGTCGAGGACGGTATCGAGGGCCTGGTGCACATCTCCGAGCTGGCCGAGCGGCACGTCGAGCTGCCCGAGCAGGTCGTCACGGTGGGTACCGACATCTTCGTCAAGGTGATCGACATCGACCTGGACCGCCGCCGGATCTCGCTGTCGCTCAAGCAGGCCAACGACGCCGCGGCGTCCAGTGCAGAGTTCGACCCGACCCTGTACGGCATGGCCGCCGAGTACGACGAAGAGGGCAACTACAAGTACCCGGAGGGCTTCGACCCGGAGTCCAATGAGTGGCTGCCCGGTCACGACGCCGAGCGTGAGGCGTGGGAGCGCGAGTACGCCGAGGCCCAGGCGGCCTGGGAGGCGCACCGTGCCCAGGTCGAGGCGGCTACCAAGGCCGACGCCGAGGCCGCATCCTCGGCTGAGGCGGTGCCGGCCTCCTATTCCTCGGGGACCACGAGCGCTCAGGTGTCGGCAGCCGAGGGGACCCTCGCTTCCGACGAGGCGCTCGCGGCGCTGCGCGAGAAGCTGACCGGCAACAGCTGACCCCTATCCGGCGGTACCCGGCGGGTACCTGCCCGGCTGACGTGCGAGAGCCCCGCACCGCGTGGGGTGCGGGGCTCTCGCCTGCCGCCGGGGCGGGATGGCCTGCCCCGGCAGGGGGCGTCCGGGTGAGGATTGATGCCGTAACCAGGCGTCATCTCCTACAGTGGAGCCATGCTGAACGTGGGCTTGACCGGTGGAATCGGCTCTGGCAAGTCGACGGTGGCGCGCCGCCTGCGGGATCGCGGCGCGTTCGTCATCGACGCTGACGCCGTGGCTCGCGATGTGCTCCAGCCCGGGACTCCCGGGCTAGCGGCGGTGGCCGAGCGTTTCGGCGCCGATGTGCTGGACGCCCAGGGCGCGCTCGATCGCGCCAGGCTTGCCGAGAAGGTGTTCGAGGACGCTGGCGCCCGCGCGGACCTGGAGGCGATCACCCACCCCGCCATCCGGGCCGAGACGGCCCGGATCCGGGCCTCGGCCGGTGCGGACGAGATCGTCGTGCACGATGTGCCCCTCCTGGTCGAGAAGCGGATGGCCCCGCAGTATCACCTGGTCGTGGTCGTGCACGCCCCGGCTGCTGAGCGGCGCCGCCGGCTCACCCAGGAGCGGGGCCTCAAGGAGTCCTCCGCCCGGGCGCGGATGGAGCATCAGGCAACCGACGACGAGCGCCGTGAGGTCGCCGACATCCTGCTGGACAACAGCGGCTCGCAGGACAGGCTGGATGAGGCGATCGAGCGGATCTGGTCCGAGCGCATCGAACCGTACCGGGACAATCTCGTGGCGGGCC
>CAMCQD010000397.1 GCA_945876925.1 uncultured Dermatophilus sp. | reverse complement strand
AGGGACTGCTGCCGGCGATCACGTTCATCTTCAGCCGGGCCGGCTGTGACGCGGCGGTCTCGCAGCTGCTGGCTCACGGGATGCGCCTGACCACCAGCGCCGAGGCCGGGCAGATCCGGCGCATCGTCGAGACCCGGGTCGCGTCCCTGGGCGCCGCGGACCTGGCGGTGCTGCGCTACCGGGAGTTCGCCGACGCGGCCATGCGCGGGTTCGCCGCGCACCACGCGGGGATGCTGCCGACCTTCCGGGAGATCGTCGAGGAGCTGTTCGCCGCCGGCCTCATCCGGGCCGTGTTCGCGACCGAGACCCTGGCCCTGGGCGTGAACATGCCCGCCCGCACGGTGGTGCTGGAGAAGCTGGTCAAGTTCAACGGCGAGACGCACGCCGCCATCACCCCGGCCGAATACACCCAGCTCACCGGCCGGGCCGGGCGGCGCGGCATCGACGTCGAGGGGCACGCGGTCGTGCTGTGGACCCCGCGCACGGACCCGCTGGCCGTCGGCGGGCTCGCCTCGGCCCGCACGTACCCGCTGCGCAGCAGCTTCCGGCCGACCTACAACATGGCGGTCAACCTGGTCGCCCGGTTCGGCCGGGACCGGGCGCGGGCGATCCTGGAGACCTCGTTCGCGCAGTTCCAGGCCGACCGGGCGGTGTCCGGGCTGACCCGCCAGATCCGTGAGCACGAGGAGGCGCTGGCCGGGTACGCCGAGGCGATGTGATGCCACCTGGGCGACTTCGGGGAGTATGCCGCGCTGCGCCACGACCTGGCCGTCCTGGAGAAGGACGAGGCCCGGGCCCGGTCGGCGCGGGAGCGGCGGGCCGCGGCGGAGTCGCTGGCGGCCCTGCGGCCCGGGGACGTCATCCTGGCCCAGGCGGGCCGCCGCCGGGAGATATGCGTCGTGGTGCCGCCCAGCGGGATGGACCGGCTCACCGTGGTGACCGGGGACGCCCGGCTGCGGGTGCTCGATCCGGGGGACTTCACCCACCCGGTCGAGCCGGTCGGGCGGGTGCGGGTCCCGGGCAAGATCAGCTACCGCAATCCCCGGGCGCGCCGCGACCTGGCCGCCACCGTGCGCGCCCAGGTACCCGACCTGCCACCGGGGGCGGCCAGGTCCCGGCGGGTACCCGCGTCCCCGCCGGACAGCGCCGGCCCGCAGGAGCGGATCAGCGCGCTGCGTAAGCAGATCCGCGCCCACCCCTGCCACGGCTGCCCGGACCGGGAGCATCACGCCCGGTGGGCGGAGCGGTGGCGGCGGCTGGAGCGGGAGACCCGGCGGCTGCGTTCCCGCGCGGAGGGCCGTTCCAGTTCCATCGCCCGGACCTTCGACCGCACCTGCGCCCTGCTGGACGAGCTGGGGTACCTGCGCGATGACGGCACCCGGGTGAGCCCGGACGGGCACCGCCTGGCCCGGGTGTATTCGGAGCGGGATCTGCTCACGGCGCAATGCCTGCGGGCCGGGGTGTGGCGCGGACTCGGCCCGGCCGGCCTGGCCGCGGCGGTCTCCTGCCTGGTCAATGAGCCGCGCGGGGAGGAGCGCGAGTCCTCCCCGCTGGCCGGCGGGGCGCGGCTGGCCGGGGCGCATGACGCGATGGTGCGGTTGTGGAGCGAGCTGGACAACGCCGAGGAGGCGCACGACCTGCCCCGTACGCCCTACCCGGATCCGGGCATCGCCCACCTGGTGCACGTCTGGGCGCGGGGCCGTGGCCTGGATGCCGTGCTGGCCGAGACCGAGCTGGCCGCAGGCGATTTCGTGCGGCGCTGCAAGCAGGTCGCGGATCTGCTCGACCAGATCGTGCAGGTAGCCCCGTCCCCGGAGCTGTCCGCCACGGCGCGCGCGGCGGTGGACGCGGTGGTCCGCGGGGTCGTCGCCGCCGACCGGCTCGACTGAGCGCGGCCACCGGAGGGCAGGCGCACGGGGCCTTGACCCTCACGCGACGTCAGGCGGGAGCGTAGCTGGCATGAGCGAACCGGAACTGCTCACGGTAGGGGCGGCCGCTGCCCTGGTCGGGGTCAGCGTGCGCACGCTGCACCACTGGGACCAGATCGGGCTGGTCCGGCCCAGCGGGCGCAGCGCGGCCGAGTACCGGCTGTACGCCCCCGGTGACATCACCCGGATCCACCGGGTGCTGGTGTACCGGGAGACCGGGCTGAGCCTCGCCGAGGTGGCCGCGATCCTGGACGACCCGGCCGCCGATGAGCAGGCCCACCTGCAGCGCCAGCGAGCGGCGCTGCAGGCCCGGATCGCCCGCCTGTACGAGATGGTCTCGGCAGTGGACGCCATGATGGAGGCGAGGACGATGGGAAACGCACTGACCCCGCAGGAGCAGGCCGAGCTGTTCGGCAAGGACTGGAACCCCGAGTGGGCGCTCGAGGCGGAGCAGCGCTGGGGCGGAACCGAGCAGTGGCGGCAGTCGCAGGAGCGGCAGGCCGGCTTCACCAAGGCCGACTGGCAGCGCATCAAGGCCGGCACCGACGCGCTCGAAGCGGACCTGGGCGCGGCCGTGCGGGCCGGCGTGCTGCCGGGGTCGGAGGAGGCGAACGCGCTGGCCGAGCGGCACCGCAGCTCCATCGGCCAGTTCTACGACTGCACCTACCCGATGCACGTGTGCCTGGCCCGGATGTACCTGGCCGACGAGCGGTTCACCGCGCACTACGAGGCGGTCCAGCCCGGGCTGGCCCAGTGGCTGCACGACGCGATCTGCGCTCTCGCCCGGGCTCGCGGGACCGACCCGGACACCGCCACCTGGGAGTGAGCCGGGCGTGTCCGGCTGAGCGCTGTTCAACGGGCGGAGGCTGCCGGGCAGGCGGGTGGGCCGGGGACAGCGACGGCGCGGCCCTGCACATCGG
>CAMCQD010000396.1 GCA_945876925.1 uncultured Dermatophilus sp. | reverse complement strand
GCCCTGCTCACGAGCGTGCGTGACGACAAGGACAAATCGGCGCTGTACCTCAACGAATGCCGCCGGATGGGCATCAAGGTGCTGCCCCCGGATGTCAACACCTCGGTGGAGAAATTCGCCGCGGTCGGCGCCGACATCCGCTTCGGCCTCGCCGCGGTGCGCAACGTCGGCGTCAACGTGGTCGACGCGATCGTGGCCGCGCGCGCGAGTAAGGGCGAGTTCACCTCGTTCAGCGACTTCCTGGCCAAGGTGCCGGCCGTGGTGTGCAATAAGCGCACCATCGAGTCGCTCGTGAAAGCGGGCGCGTTCGACATGATGAGCCACACCCGCGCGGGCCTGGTCCGGGTGCATGAGCAGTACGTGGACGCCCTGGTCGACGTCAAGCGGAAGGAGGCGGTCGGGCAGGATTCGCTGTTCGGCGCCTTCGGCGGGGCCGGTGACGAGCCCGGCGCCGGGGCGGTCCCCGGCGGGCTGCCGCCCATCCCCGAGTCGGAATGGGACAAGAAGACCCTGCTGGCCTTCGAGCGGGAGATGCTCGGCCTGTACGTCAGTGACCATCCGCTGTTCGGCATCGAGCATGTGCTCGCCCAGCACGCCGACACCTCGATCGCCTCGCTGCTGGTCGAGGAGGGCGGCCGGGGCGATGGCGCTACGGTCACCGTGGCCGGGCTCATCACCGGCCTGGCGCTCAAGCGCACGAAGAACGGCGACCTGTGGGCGATCGTCACCCTGGAAGACCTCGACGGCGCCGTGGAATGCCTGTTCTTCCCGAAGATGTACGAGACGGTCTCGACGATGCTCGCCCCCGACGTGGTGTGCGCCATCCGCGGGCGGGTCAACCGGCGCGATGACCAGGTGTCGCTGTATGCCCAGGACCTCACCCTGCCGGACCTGTCCGAGGGCCCGCGCGGCCCGGTGGTGGTGTCGCTGCCGCTGGCCCGGGCGACCAGCGGCCTGGCGCTGCAGCTCAAGGGGGTACTCGCCGAGCATCCCGGGTCGACCGAGGTGCACCTGCGGCTCATCCAGCCGGGGCGGTCGGTGCTCATGCGGCTGGACGACGGCCTGCGGGTGACCGCCTCCCCGGCGCTGTTCGGTGACCTGAAGGCGCTGCTCGGCCCGGCCTGCTTGTCCTGAGCAGGCCGGGCCGGGCGCCGGTGCCGCCGGTTCCCCTCCGGCGCGGGCCTAGCTGGCCATGAGCCGGGCGACGGCGACCGGCACCTCCTCGCCCCATGCCGCCGGGGCCTGCGGCTGCCCGCCGGAGGCCGGCCTGGCTTGTGCCCGCACCGGGACGACCCCGGCGTCCTGCCCGCAGCCGGGCCAGTGCCGCTGGTGCCCCAGCGCGGGCACATGTACCCCGGTGAGGTAGTCCCGCCAGGGGAACCGGCGCAGCTCGGTCGCCTCGTGCCCGGCGGCGCGGTGAGCTTCCAGCAGCCGCAGCGCCGCACCTGCCTCGAAGGTGGTCGGGGTGCAGGTGTAGGGCGCGTAAAGCGCTGCGTACCGGGCCATCCGGTTGAGGGCCCGCCGCCGCAGCCGGGTGGCGGTGCTGGGGCCGCACGCCGCCTCGCGGGCCGACAGCAGGGCCCGGTGCATCGCCAGGGTGAGGTCGATCGCGGTCCGGGAGCGGAAGCGCATCTCCCGGCGCGCCCCCGTGCCCGGCAGCTGCGGCCCGAGCGCCCCGAGCGCCTCGTCGACGATCCCGGGCAGGTCGCGCAGTCGCTGCGGCGCGACGCGGCTGGTGGCCACCTGGAGGTATTCCGCCCGGCCGGAGCGCGGTGGCCGCGCGGCGGCGGCGAGCACGACATCGGTCACGGCGTCCACCGGCACGATGTCCACGATGGTGCGCCGCCGTCCCGGGAAGGCGCGCATGCGCCCCTCGGCGTAGGCCGCGATGAGCGGGTCGGCCACCTTGAAGCCGTCCAGCCATCCCGGGAAGGGACGGGCCAGGGCGCTCTCGATGATGGCCGGGCGCACGATGGAGAGCCGGTGCCCGTGACCTGCCCAGGTCTCCTCGGCGACCCGCTCGCCCAGTGCCTTGCTGAACGTGTAGACGTCGGTGAAGCCGTGGGAGCGGGCGTACCGCCTGCTGGCGTCCCGGTCGCCCCTGAGCCGCGGGTTCTCCTCGGCGCGGGCGAGCTCAGCCCGCCAGTCGGCGTCGTGGGCGACTGGGCGCTCCTCGGCGACGCGGGTCCGCCCCGCCTGGACGTAGGCCGTTGACACGTGGATGACGTGCGGGGAGCGGCCCAGCTCGGCCAGGGCACCGTAGAGCGCGGCGGGCCCGGCGACGTTCGCGGTGAGGGCATCGTGCCACGTGTCGTCGAACTGCACCCGGGAGGCGCTGTGGATGACGGTGTCGATGTCCTCGGGCAGCCTCACCCGGGGCACTGCTCCGGGAAAGGGCGGGGCGAGCGCCGCCAGGTCGCCCGGCAGCACCCGCACCCGGCGGGACAGGGCAGCGTACCCGGCGGGTCCCAGCCGGGTGCGCAGCGGTTCGAAAGCCTCTCCTTTCAGGAGAGTGTCTATGCGATCTTCGGCGGTGGCGCCGGAGGAGGCGCGGGCGAGAACGGTGACCGTGGCGTCAGTCGTGCGCAGCAGCGCCTCGAGGATCGCGGTTCCCAGGAAGCCCGTCGCGCCAGTGAGCAGCACGTGCCGCCCGACGCGACGGGCGGGAGGTTCGAACACGAGTGTCCTCCTTCGGACCAGGCACGCTCGTGACGTGCATACGTCCAGTTGGGGTTTTGCGGCGAACTGTTTTGCCGCCGCTTGAATGTAGCCGATCAGTAAGGAAACTCGTACTCACGGGTTACCTAGGTGAGCGTGCGTAAAGACAAGAGCATGCCGGTGCGGGCGGGCCGTG
>CAMCQD010000395.1 GCA_945876925.1 uncultured Dermatophilus sp. | reverse complement strand
CGGCAGCGCCGTTGGTCACGGAGCTGCCGGGTGCGTCCGCGGCCTCCGGCGCGGCCGGCGCCGTGCGGGCGGGCCTGGCGACCGGCGCCGCGGCCGGATCGCCGGATCCGGCCTCCTCAGCCGCCTGCGTGACCGAGGCGGGGGCGCCCGTGCGCGGATCGCTGGCGACGAACACGTTGAGCCAGCGCAGGGAGGGGTCGATGTCGATGAGCAGCGACTTGGCGAGCAAGGTCGCCGGCAGCGCCAGGATCGCGCCCAGCGGGCCAAGCGCCCAGGACCAGAACAGCAGCGACAGCAGCGAGACCGTCGCGGTCACTCCGACCGATTCCCCGGTGAACTTAGGCATGATGATCGACTGCACGACGAAATTGATGACGCAGTAGGCGACCACGACCAGCAGCGCGGTCATCGGATCGTTCGCCATGAGCGCCATGATGGCCGGGGGTACGAGCCCCATGACGAAACCGATATTGGGGATGTAATTGGTGAGGAACGACAGCACTCCCCACACGATCGCCAGCGGTACCCCCATGTACAGCAGCGCAAGCGCATCGAGCACCGCGACGATGACGCCGAAGACGCTGCTGACCACCCAGTAGCTGCGCACCCCGCGGGTGAAATGCTCGATTCCCTCGGCGACTGAAGGCTGCCAGGTGCGGAGCAGGTTCGCGCGCCACTCGAAGGTCATCGAGTCGATGACCATCACGAAAATGACGGTGACCGTGATGACGAGCATCGAGAAGATACCGGTCAGGGAACTGGTGACGCTCTGCAGCACCGACACGAGATTGGAGGGCGACAGCTGCGCCTGGAGCTGTTCGAGGAGCTGGGTCTCGTTCAGGCCCCGCTGGTGCAGCCATTCGATGAAAGAGGCGTACAGCGTGGTGAAGGACGCCTGATACTGCGGGATCTCCTGGATGAACATGGCCACGGACCAGGCCAGCGCCCCGAAGAAAGTAAGCAGGATCGCGATGACGATCAGCCCGGAGATGATTGATCCGATGAGCCGGGGAACCCCCCACGAATTGAGTCCGCGCTGCACCGGGTAGGCGACGATGAACAGGTTCACGGTGAGGAACGCCGGGGCGAGAATACCGCTCTGCTCGAAAATCGCCTGGGCCGAGACCCAGCACAGGGCCAGCCCGCCCAGGAGGAGGAGGAACTGCGGCAGCGGCGAGCCGGCCCGGGAAAGTGCGGCGCGTTGTTGCGGACGGTCGTCGTCGGATGTCTGCTCCATCGTTTCAACGTACACCCCGGCCCCGTTCCGGATGAGCGGACTGCCCGCCGCCGGGCTCACGGAGCCTGCCGGGAACGTGCGAAGATCACCCGCTCCCGCCGGTGGCCGCTGAGCCAGCGCCCGATCCAGGTCGAGCGCACGAAACCGTCGTAGCTGAGCAGCAGGATCAGCGTCGTCGCGGTCAGCGTGATGAGCAGCTTCACCTCCGCCGGGACCGGGGCGCTGGTGAGCAGGGCGGCAATCCCGGTCAGCAGGGGCAGATGCGTCAGGTACATCCAGTACGAGGCATCGGCCAGGTAGCGCACCCACCGGCGCTCAGTGCCCAGGTGCTGCACGCACGCGCCCAGCAGCCCGTACGTCCAGGCCCAGGCCGACAGCGCCGAGATCACGCTGAGCAGGTACGGCCCGCCGCCCGGCGCGGGCAGCCCGGACAGCCCGCTCAGGTAGAGCGTGACGCCCGAGCTGAGCACTGCCAGCAGCAGGTGGGCGCGCCAGCGTCCCGTGATCTCCCGCAGCGCCGCCGGGCGCCGCCACAGCAGCCAGCCCGCCGTGAACGCGCCGGAATACGCCAGCAGCACGGCGGGCTCGGGCAGCAGGGTTGCCGGCTGGGTGATCCCGGCGTATTTCTGCGCCTGCCACAGCTGGGCCGCCGCGTAGGGCACGGACATCGCCACGGCCCCCCACGGCCCGGCGAGCACGGCGGCGGCGCGCCCGGCGATCCTGGCGGCCAGCGCGGGCGCCAGCCGCCGCGCCACCGCGCGGACCGCGGCCAGCAGCAGGCAGCACTGGAACAGCACCCAGAGGAACCACAGCTGCCCGGTGGGGAATCCGCCAGAGGAAGCGGGCTGCGCCAGCACCACGCCGTGGCGCGCGCTCCAGGCCGCCGCGATGAGGCCCAGCGGCAGCACCGCGAACGGCCAGAAGGCGAACACCGGCAGGGCAATCCGGATGAATCGCTCCGCAAGGTAGCGGCGCATGCCGCGCCGGGAGACCACCAGGTGCCCGAAATAGCCGGACAGCACGAAGAACACGGTCAGCCGGAACAGGTGGATCACCCCGATGACCGGCAGCGCGTACCCGCGCGGGTCGTCATCGGCGATCAGCCAGGATGAGCCTGCGCCGGCCAGCTGGCCCTCCGCTCCCGGGACGACGATGAACGGCAGGAGCGCATGCAGCATGATGCCCAGCAGCAGGGCACCGCCGCGCAGCGCGTCCAGGCCCGGGATGCGCTCGCCGGGGCCGCTGGCGGGCGCGCTGGGCGGTGCGCTCGTGCCGGGCGGGGTCATCGCACGGATTCTAGCCGGGCCCCGGCGTGCTCAGCGTTCGTCGCGCGGGTTCCACGCGGTCATGCGGTTGCCGGTGTAGATCTGCCGCGGCCGGTAGATGCGGCCACCGGGGTCGTCGTGGATCTCCTTCCAGTTGGCGATCCACCCGGGCATCCGCCCGATGGCGAACATCACGGTGAACATGTCCAGCGGGATGCCGATGGCCCGCAGGATGATCCCGCTGTAGAAGTCGACATTCGGGTAGAGCTTCCGCTCGATGAAGTAGTCGTCCGACAGGGCTGCGTCAGCCAGTTCCCGGGCGATGCCCAGCAGCGGATCGGTGATCTCCAGCTCAGC
>CAMCQD010000394.1 GCA_945876925.1 uncultured Dermatophilus sp. | reverse complement strand
CGGGGTACTGGCCGCGGTACCCCGCCCGGATTGCGCGGGGTGGTACCGCGCCCGGGCGGGCGTTCCGGTCATGCCCAAACTTCAGCTGACGCCCATGTAGCGCTCTTTTTTGTCGCAGGATTGCCAGCGTGGACGTTACCTTTCTCGTGCTGGTACTCGTCGTCGTAACAGCACTCGCCTTCGACTTCACCAATGGCTTTCATGACACCGCCAACGCGATGGCGACATCTATCGCCACTGGCGCGCTGAAGCCCAAGATCGCGGTGACCCTGTCCGCGGTGCTCAATCTCATCGGAGCGTTCCTGTCCGTGCAGGTGGCGCTCACGGTGACCAATGACGTCATCGACATCCAGGATGCCTCCGGCGCCCCCCGCGCCGGCATGCTCGCCGACGGTGGCGAGTTCCTGCTGCTCATCGTCCTGGCCGGGCTCGTCGGCGGCATCGTGTGGAATCTGCTCACCTGGCTGTTCGGGCTGCCGTCCAGTTCGAGCCACGCGCTGTTCGGCGGCCTCATCGGCTCCGGCATGGTCGCCCTGGGAGTAGACGGAGTGAACTGGGGACTGGGCGAGCCGCGCCTGTCCGGGGTGATCGGCAAGGTCATCCTGCCCGCCCTGCTCTCCCCGGCCATCGCCATCCTCGTCGCGATGTGCGGCACGTGGCTCATCTATCGCATCACCGACGGGATCGGCGAGCGGTTCCGGGCTTCAGGGTTCAGGTGGGGGCAGATCGGCACCGCCTCATTGGTGTCCCTGGCGCACGGCACCAACGACGCCCAGAAGACCATGGGGATCATCACGCTCGCGCTCATCGCCGCCGGGGAATGGTCCGATACCGCCAGCGTGCCGTTCTGGGTGCGGGCCGCGTGCGCGATCGCCATCGCGCTGGGAACCTACAGCGGCGGGTGGCGGGTCATCCGCACGCTGGGCAAGGGCCTGGTCGAGATCTCGCCCCCGCAGGGCATGGCAGCCGAGAGCGCGTCGGCTGCGCTCATCCTCACCGGCAGCCACCTGGGTTTCCCCTTGTCGACGACCCACGTGGCCACCAGCTCGATCATGGGCTCGGGCCTGGGAATGCGGGGAGCGCAGGTGCGCTGGGGCGTTGCCGGGCGGATGTTCCTGGCCTGGCTCATCACGCTCCCCTCGGCGGCCTGCGTCGGCGCCCTGACCTTCGTCATCGGGCACGCCATCGGAGGGTCCACCGGAGCGCTGGTGATCTTCGCGGTGCTCGTGGTCGTCTCCGGGCTCGTCGTCCACCACGCCAGCAAGAAACCGGTGCATGCCGGGAACGTCAATGACTCCTGGGACGGGCAGGAAGCCGCCGCCTCTGCCTCGTCGAACAGCTGAGAGGACTCCCGATGCTGGAATTGCTCGCCACCGACCTCGCCCAGGTGCTCATCGCCAGCCTGGCCGTCGGGGCCGGGGTGCCGTCCCTGTTCGCCTTCGGGATCCGGGCGCTGGCCTACGGGCACGGTCAGGGCCCCGACGGTGCCCGCCATCGCTACGGCCTGCCGACCGCGATCGTGTGCTTCGCCCTCGTGGTGGTCATCATCTCGCTCGGCATCGCGATCATCGTGGCCGACGGGATGGGCGTCACCCTGCGCTTCTGAGCGCCCCCTGGCCCGCCGCGAGCGCTCCCGGATCGGGAGGGCTCGCGGCGCTCTCGCGTCCAGGCCCGGCAGTGAGGCTGGGCACCGCGGCCGGATCCCGCTGCCAGCCGGGTGCCCCGGGCCGGGCGGCCTGACCCCGGAACGCGGCCGCCGGCGGTATTTATTCACTTCTTGACGACATAGGGGGTCTGCCACAATGATGGCGGACATGGATCCCACAGCCGCGGCGCCGTCCCCGCGCGGAAGCGGATCCCCGGGCGCCCTGCGCGCCGCCAACCGCGCCCGGGTCGTCCAGGCCCTGTCCCGGCTGGGCGATTGCACCCAGGCCGAGCTGGCGCGCAGCACCGGCCTGTCGCCGGCGACGATCTCCAATCTCGTCCGGGTGCTCGTCGCCGACGGGGTCGTGCGCACCACGGCGACCACCCGCACCGGCCGCCGGGCCGTGCTGGTGTCGCTGGCCCCGCACCCGGCCGACCGGATCGCCCTCGGGATCGATATCGGGCGGCAGCACCTGAGGCTCCTGGCCTGCACTCCGTCCCGGCAGATCGTCGCCGAGCGGGTGGATGTCGTCCCGCTGGGCCATCGCGCCGAGGAGACCATCGACCGCGCTGCTGCGCTGCTGGCCAGCATCCTGGAGGAGACCGGGCTGTCCCGCTCGGCGGTGATCGGCTGTTGCGCAGGCGTCCCCGGGCCGATCGATGCGCGCTCCGGCGACGTGGGGCACGGCGCGATCCTGCCGGAGTGGGTCGGCCTGCACCTGCGGGATTTCATCTCCCGGCGGCTGGGCATCCCGGTGCACGTCGAGAACGACGCCAATCTGGGGGCGATCGCCGAGGTCGCCTGGGGCGGGCACGGCGACGTAGCCGACCTCGTCTTCGTCAAGGTCGGCACGGGCATCGGCGCCGGGCTCATCCTCGGCCAGCAGCTGTACCGGGGCCACATCGGGCTGGCCGGCGAGCTCGGGCATATCAGCGTCACCGATGCCGGCCCGATCTGCCGGTGCGGCAGCCGCGGCTGCCTGGAGAGCGCCGCCTCCACCAGCGCCATGGTGAAGCAGCTGCACGCCGGGACCGGGCCGTCCCGGGCCGGGTTCGGTGAGCTGCTGGAACTGGCCCGGGAGGGCGACCCGGCGGTCCGCCGGATCGTCGAGGACGCCGGCCTGGCCATCGGGCGCACGCTCGGGGCTGTGGTCAACCGCCTCGGCCCCGGGAGCATCGTCCTCGGCGGCCCGGTGGTGCCGCTGGGCGCCCTGCTCACT
>CAMCQD010000393.1 GCA_945876925.1 uncultured Dermatophilus sp. | reverse complement strand
CTTCGGCACACTGAACGTGAAATCAAACCCCGCCACCGCACGCCGCGACCCCCGCCCAGCCTCCTCCACCTCAATCTGCGCAACGACCCGCCCCCGCTCCACCGCCCCCAGGGCAGGGTCCAGCTGCGCGACACGGTCCGCGACCCGCTCCGCCGTCGAGCTGTACACCGGATACGCCCGCCCCAACGGCACACCAGTAATCGGATCCCGCCCCATCCCCACCAGCAACTGAAGCTGCGCCTCCGACACCTGCGCTCCAGAGGCGATTTCACCATTACCCAAAGCAGTGACGCCAGAGCCGAGCCAGCGTCCAGGTGGGGTGCCAGCCGCGGCGTAGTAACGGGTCAACGGAGTCGACAGCGACCGGTCACCATCACCAGCCGCCACAGTGCGCAGCAGGTACCTATAGCCGTCACCAGCCGACATCACCCGCATCGACACCGTCATACTCAGCAGGTGAGCCAGACCAGCGGCCTTTTGAACCGCCGGGCACCCGAGTAGGCGTCGAGTGCTCCGTACCCAATCGGCATCCCGCTTGGTTGATCCGATGACAAGACTCGGTAGACTGGGTCCGTGACCATTTGAGCGTTTCCCTGACCTGCGTCCGAGGCCGTCTGCCCGGCAGGTTTCGTCACGTCTTCGGGATCTTGCTCATGCCTCATGTACTTACTTCATCGTCGTTCACTGCCGCGGGCTCGCATCTACGGGTGGAGGGTCTCTCGTTCTCCTATCCTGATCGGCGGGTCCTCACAGATGTGTCGTTCGTCGTGCCTGCCGGTGCCCGAGTAGGACTCATCGGGGAAAACGGGTCGGGTAAGTCGACGTTGCTGAAGGCGATCGCCGGAGTCTTGGAGCCGGCATCGGGAACGGTCACCGTGAATGCGCCGGATGCCGATGCGCCGGTGTTCGGGCTGCTACATCAGGAGCACCCGTTCTCTGCTACCGAGACCATCGATAATGCTATCGAGACCGCGGTCGCGCCGTCTCGTCGTGCCGCCGAAGAGGTCAGCAGGCTCGGCGTCGCCCTTGCAGACCACCCCGACGATCCTGTCACGGCCGACGACTACGCACGTGCCCTGGAGACGGCCGAGCGCCTTGGAGCGTGGGAGATCGACGCGAGGATTTCCGGCATGCTGGCCGGTCTCGGGATCGGGGACATCGACCGCCGCCGGCTTGTAGGAGCGCTCTCCGGTGGGCAGCGAGCTCGGCTCGCCCTAGCGTGGCTGCTGCTAAGTGCACCGGATGTGCTGCTGCTGGATGAGCCGACAAATCACCTCGATGATGCCGCGACCGCCTATCTCGTCAGCGTGCTCACGGCGTGGCGGGGTCCGCTGCTGATCGCCAGTCACGATCGGGCCTTTCTCGATGAGACGGTCACGTCGCTGCTCGATCTCGACCCTTCGCCACTCCCGCACGCGGTCGCGGGGCCGCTGGTTCACGACGGCACGGGAACCGGGATCGGCCTCACCCGTTTCACAGGCAGCTACAGCGACTACCTGACCGCACGAGCTGAAGCACGGCAGAGGTGGGAACGGCAGTATCGCGATGAACAGGCCGAGCTTTCCCGGCTTCGTAAAGCGGTGAAGGATCAGCAGACGGTGGGGCACTCGGATTGGCGCCCGCGTACCGAGGTACGCATGGCACAGAAGTTTTACGCTGACCGCAACGCGCAGGTCGTATCTCGCCGCGTCAACGACGCTCGCGCACGCCTGACGGACCTTGAAGACCGCCAGATCCGGAAGCCGCCACGGGAACTCGAATTCCAAGGGCTCACCGTTGCTGGCGCCCCGCGTGCCATCGGCGCCCTTGAACCCGTGCTCACCACCGTCAACGTAACGCTGAAAAATCGGCTCCCGGCCACGTCGCTCAGCATCAGCCGAGGCGAGAAGTGGCTCATAACCGGCCCGAACGGGTCGGGCAAATCGACCTTGCTCGGCCTGCTCGCCGGCACGCTGGAACCCAGCAGCGGGCAGGTCACTCGCGCACCGGTCGACCGCGTAGGGCTGCTTGCGCAAGAGACCGCCCTACCTGACCCCTACGATCGCGGTCCGGCTCGCACCGCACTCGACGCCTACACGGATCTGGTCGGCATGGAGCGTGCGGCACGAGTGCCGCTGGGCACCTTCGGACTGGTTGCTGGTCGAGACCACAATCGATGCGTGCAGGAACTCAGCGTCGGCCAACAGCGTCGCCTTGCCCTCGCGGTACTCCTGGCTGACCCCCCAGAGATCCTGCTGCTGGATGAGCCGACCAACCACTTTTCGCTCAGCCTCGTCACCGCGCTCGAATACGCACTCGCCCAATACCCTGGCACTGTCGTCGTTGCATCACACGACCGGTGGCTGCGCAAACGATGGAAGGGCCAGCGGTTGACGCTGCCCGAAACAGGATGACAATCACAGTCCACCAAGTCGAGACGCAAAGTGCCCGCGTCGGCGCAGTAGCACGTCAACAGAGTCAGCATCGCCACCCCGAGTCAACCCCACCTGGTCGCCACACAGGTGAGCTGGCAGCCTCCCAACCTCGATCTGCAAGAGGCGTGGCAGATCTGTCGAGGCTCTGCGGCCGTGGGTTAGCTCGGGATTCGTACTGGCCATCATTGATACGGATCTCCGCGTCTTTGGGCAGAGACGGGATATTGAGTCGCTGACCGGCAGCGGGGTCACCTACGCTGGTGGGCATGTTGTTCTACGGCACTGCTTCGCTGCGTCTGCGCAGCCGCTAACAGCGGCGAGCACCCTCCACAGGTTGTTGCTCCCGCACCCGGTGATCACGACCGGGCGGCTCTTTCAGCGTGCCCGGCTCCGCAACAACTGGGCTGACCCCGTTTCGTAGGTCCGGTCGTTATGCGAGTCGTCCTGTTGCCCG
>CAMCQD010000392.1 GCA_945876925.1 uncultured Dermatophilus sp. | reverse complement strand
TGAAGGGGCCCCTGATGAGTCAGATCAGCATGGACGCCGACCTGCGCTCGGTGCAGCAGGCGCGCGACCTGGCGGTCGCCGCCCGGGAGGCGATGCGGTCGTTCCAGTTCGCCTCCCAGCAGCAGGTCGACACGATCTGCGAGGCGATGGCCGCCGCTGCCATGAAGGAGGCTGGCCGGCTCGGCCAGCTGGCCCACGAGGAGACCGGGTTCGGCTATCCGGCGCACAAGAAGCTGAAGAACGAGTTCGCCGCCCAGGGCGTGTGGGACTCGATCAAGGACATCCCCACCTGCGGGGTGCTGCGCCACGACGAGAAGCGCAAGGTCGTCGAGATCGGCTGGCCGGTCGGCGTGCTCTGCGCGCTCACCCCGTCGACCAACCCCACCTCGACCGCGATCTTCAAGATCCTCATCGGCGTCAAGGCCCGCAACGGCGTGGTCGTGGCACCCCATCCCTCGGCGAGGAACTGCACCGCCGAGGCGGTGCGGGTCATGGCCGAGGCGGGCGAGGCCGCCGGGATGCCCCGGGGACTGGTCAGCTGCATGACCGAGCTGAGCATGCCGGGCACGAACGAGCTCATGAGCCACTACGCGGTCTCGATGATCCTGGCCACCGGCGGCCCGGGCATGGTCAAGGCGGCGCACAGCGTCGGCAAGCCCGCCCTGGGCGTCGGACCGGGCAACGTGCCGGCCTACGTCGACCGGTCCGCGCACATCGTCAAGGCAGCGCAGATGCTCGTGGAGTCGAAATCCTTCGACTGCTCGACGATCTGCGCGACCGAGCAGGTCGTCATCGCGGACCGGCCGATCGCGGACCGGCTCAAGGCCGAGATGCAGGCCCACGGCGCGCAGTGGCTGACCCGGGAGGAAGCTGACCGGCTGGCGTCGGCCATGTTCCGTCCCAACGGCATGATGATCGCCGATTACGTCGGGCGCACCCCGCAGGAACTCGGCGCCAAGGCCGGCATCGAGGTGCCCGCGAGCACCCGCGTGCTGGTCGCCGAACTCGACGGGGTGGGCCCGAAGTACCCGATCTCGCGCGAGAAGCTGACCTCGGTGCTCGGCTGGATGGTCGAGGACGGCTGGCGGGCCGGGTGCGAACGGGCGATCCAGCTGCTCACCTTCGGCGGCGATGGCCATTCGATCGTCCTCCACTCCCGTGACGAGGAGTCGATCATGGCCTTCGGCATCGAGAAACCGGCCTTCCGGATCCTCGTCAACACCTGGGGCTGCCTGGGCGGCATCGGGTACACCACCGGAATCCGGCCCTCGCTGACCCTGGGACCCGGCGGGCTGGGCGGTGCGGTCGTCTCCGACAACATCACCGTCGAGCACGTCCTCAACGTCAAGCGCCTCGCCTACCACCTGAACCCGCCGCCAGACGTGGCGCGGGCCCACGGCGGGCGCCTGCCGGGCGGGAACGACGGTGTGGCCGCCGGTGCCAGCGCCGGTGCCCCCGCCCCGGCGGCCGGTACTGCCGCCGGGGCCAGCGGCGGCGACGCTGCCCTCATCGAGCAGGTCGTCCGCCAGATCCTCACCGAACTCGGCAAGTAGCGCGGAGGTAGCCCATGACCGAAACGGACCAGGCCAGACCGGCCCGCCGTCCCCGGAAGGCGCCGGCCGCGAGCCAGCCCGGACCGGCCGCGGCGGGCACGGCGAAGGCCGGGACAACTGAACAGCCCACCGCAACCCGGGCCGCGGCATCCGCCCCGGCCCCCGACCCGGCAACCAGCCACGAAGCTGTATCCACACCAAGGAGTACTCCCATGGCAGATGTCCAGATGATCGCCCTCGGCATGGTCGAGACGAAGGGCCTGATCGGCGCCATCGAGGCAGCCGATGCGATGGTCAAGGCCGCCAACGTGCGCCTCATCGGCAAGGAGCAGATCGGCGCGGCCTATGTGACCGTCTTCGTGCGCGGCGACGTCGGCGCGGTGAAGGCCGCGACCGACGCCGGTGCCGCCGCAGCCGGGCGCGTCGGCGAACTCGTCTCGGTGCACGTCATCCCGCGTCCGCACGGCGACGTCGAGAGCATCCTGCCGTCCCGGGCCGAGTGAACTGACCCGGCGGCCAGGTGAGGCGGGAGCGCGAGCTCCCGCCCGGAAGACGGGTGCCCCCAGCTGCGGGCGCACCCGCTGCCAGGGCCGGCCGCTGGTGGCCCGCCCGGCACCCGGGGCCCAGCGGCGGGGGGGCCCGCGGTACCGCGAGACAACATGCATCGCTACGCGTCGAAAGTGAACCCACATGGCACGGACCATCATCACCGCTGCCGCAGTCGAGCAGGCCGCGTCAGCCGGGCAGCTCGTTGCGGGCAAGGACGCCATCATCACGCCACTGGCACGTGATACCGCCCGGGACCTGGGAGTGACCATCCTCACCGATGGCGAACCGGAGCCTGCGCCCTCCCCGGCACCGGCGCAGGCCCCGGGGCAGTCCGCGGCCGATGATGCGCTGGCCGCCAGGGTCCGCACGATCGTGGCGTCGTTGCTGGGCCAGGGCGGGGGCGGGCTGCCCGCCCCCGCCGCACCGCCGGCTAAGCCGCCGGTGGTGCACGCCAGCATCCGCGACGCCAGGCCCGTGCCCTTCCCCTACCCGGGGCCGCCGGAGGGCATGCTCGTCGAGACCACCGACGTGGTCACCGCCGGCGATTCCTCACCGATGGCGGTCGGCTACATGCAGATCTCCAAGGGCGAATTCCCGTGGACGCTCACCTACGACGAGGTCCAGGTGGTCCTCGAGGGGGAGCTGCACTTAGGCGGCGATGCCGGCGGCAAGATCGGCCGCCCCGGTGACGTGTTCTTCGTCCCCAAAGGCTCGTCGATCACCTTCGGGACGCCCAGCTGGGCCAGGTTCGCCTACATCACCTTCCCGGCCAAC
>CAMCQD010000391.1 GCA_945876925.1 uncultured Dermatophilus sp. | reverse complement strand
GGAGAACCGGTTCGCCACCGCGAACGCGGTCAACGACCTGCTGCTGAAGTCTGACATGGTGACGTCGGCGACGACCGGGCCACAGGGTTTCGGGTTCCTGGCTGATGCTGAGCCGTTCCTGGTCAATGGCGGCGTCGTCGCCGGGGCCCCGGATGCGACCAAGTGGGCCGACGCCCTGGCCGTCGGGCCGATCGCCGCAGCCGACCAGAACCCGGTGCTGCTCACCGACTCGGCGTCGCTGCCCGCCGCGCTGGAAACCTGGCTCAAGGCCCACACCGGCCTGGGCGCGGTGACCGCCGTCGGTGGCCCCGACGTCGTCAGCAACGCCGTCCTCGCCGCCGCCAACACCATCCTGGGCGACTAACCCGCGGATATAGCCCCCATCATCTCGCGGAAACAACTGAGGAACTTTCCGGGCCGGGAACGGGCAGGAGCCCGTTCCCGGAACAGAGAGCTCACCTGCAGATCTTGCCTCCGGTTTCTCCGGTGACCGGACGGCATACGTAGCCTGACTGTCCCTGAGCGAAGGGCATGCCGGGCTGCCACGAGCGGGGCCCCGGGTGGGTGGTGCTGTGCACTCGGGGCCCCTTCGACTGCCCGGGCCAGGGAGGGGTTGGCCTGGTCGAGCGAAGCGCTCAACCCCCTCCAGCCGCCCGCCTGGCCGGTCCATGACTAGCTGGGCGGGCGGCGTTCTCATGCCTTAAGAGCAGGCTTTTTGCTTGCGGGAGGTAACTATTCGCTGCGTATTGCCGATGTGGTTATCCGAGCGCGTGCCCCGGAGGAGGGGCTCGGCCCAGGCAGCACCCGCAGGATGCCATCCATAACCGCCGGGTTCTGCACAGCATCGCCTTCAGGAGGCCAAAGTGAACTCTGCAGCCAAGCTGCGCAGCCGTGGCATTGCCGCCTTCGGCGCCGCTGCCCTCATCGCCACCGCCTTCGGCCCGGCCGCTATCGCCTGGGATGAGAGCGGACTCGCCGGAAAACACGCCGCTAAGTCGGCTACATTCGGTCTGGTTGACTCCGACGACAACGCCGCCGGCACCCAGGGTGCTCAGGCCGTTTCCCCCGGTGCTACGGAGCAGGCAATCGCGGCTATGCGGTTCGTCATCCCGGCCACGTGGAAGGCCGGCGACAAGCTCGTCTTCTCGATCGGGCAGAAGGCCGGCGCAGCCGCCGACATCACCAAGCGGATCAGCTTCGCCGGGACGCCCAAGGTCACGATCGCCCCCACGGCTTATGCGTCGACCACGCACATCGCGCCAACCAGCGGACAGCAAGTGCACCCCGGAGACGTCGAGGCAGGTAAGGAAGTTGCCTACGCGGTTCCTTCCGGCGGGGTCGCTCCGGTTGCGCCGGAGTTCACGGTGTCCATGAGCAGCTCGCTGAACAACCCGGCATATCAGGACCAGGTCATCGTCACCTTCAGCAACACCAATGACACCGGTGCTGCGGCGGCCAAGTTCATCGGCTCGCTCAACGACGTGAAGATCAACGTCGGCGCGGCAGTGGAACCAGGCGATGTCGTCGTCGAGGCGAAGGCCCTCGACAGCGGGCAAGCGAACGACGCCACCGGCAAGAACGTGTTTTATAACGGGGAGAATCAGGGCACCTCGTCGAGCACCGTTCCGGCAACAGTCGTCAACGGATCGCTGACCGTCTCGAACCCGTCGGTCGTCGCGGATGGCTCGACGCAGTTCATCGGCCCGATCACCGTGACGAAAACGGATGGACGTCTGATCGGCGCCGTCGAGGTCGGGCTCACCGGGGCGACATTTGACACTACCGCGAATTCGGTCAAGGTCAAGCAATACAATGCGGCCGGCGCACCGGTTGGCAGTGAGATCAGCGTGACTCCTCAGGCAGGAAGCCTGTCGGTGGACGGCCTGGACGCCGCCACCACGAAGATCGAATTCACCGGTGCGGCAGTCATCGTGACGAGGGGATCTCTCTCAGTCGAATACAAGCTGGGCGGCGCAGGGGGAGCGAACCATGGCGGCATCGCCATCCCCGGTCCCGTTCTAGGGGCTGGCGTCGGTAACACTTTGAATCAGACCGATATCGCGGCGCCTGCGTCGGTCGCTGAGGTGAAGGTGCGCCCGGGCGGGCAGGCTGCAGATTTCCGGGTGTCTGGTTTTGACCGGTACTCGACGGCGGCGCAGCTGGCAGTGGCGAACCCGGAGGGCTTTGTTAACCCGGGTGTCCTAGATTCCGCGAGGTTCCAGAACAGTGTGGTGCTGGTGTCGGGGACGAGTTTCGCCGATGCGTTGTCTGCTGGGTATCTGGCGAAGGTGACGAGTTCGCGGATCCTGCTGACTGAGCCGGATGCGCTGCCGGGAGCGACGAGTGACTTCATCCGTAACTACGGGGTGAAGGACGTGTACATCGTCGGCGGAACCTCGGCAGTGAGCAGCGCCCTGGAGGCCTCCCTGAGGAACCGCCTGGTCACCAACGTCTCCGGAACCGAGAGCGCGCCGGTGGTGACGGAGGAGAAGACTCAGAAGCTGAACGTCGTGCGGATTTCTGGTCCGGACCGGTTCGTGACGAACCGGAACGTGAACCGGTACGCCTACGAGAAGGCCAGCGGGGTGATCGGCTCGATGGTCCCGGCCTATGGGAGCGCGAAGAAGCCCACGGCGGTGTTCGTCAGTGGTACGACGCCGTGGGATGCGCTGGCGGCGAGCCCGATGGTGAGCAATAACCTGCCGGTGGTGCTGACGACTCCGGCGCTGCATGACCAGGCCAAGGGGCAGATCGGTGATTTCGGTATCGGGTACGGGATCGTCGTCGGCGGTGAGGGCGTGATCTCCGGGGCTGCCGAGGCTGAGCTGAAGGGCCGGGGCCTTGCGACCTTCCGGGTCGCAGGAGAGAACCGGTTCGCCA
>CAMCQD010000390.1 GCA_945876925.1 uncultured Dermatophilus sp. | reverse complement strand
CGAAGAACCTCACCTGGGCGGCCTTGTGCCTTGGCAGCGCCCCCGCGAGGGTCTCGATGGCCTGCTCCGCGGCGCGCCGCCCCTCCTCGTAGGAGACGGCATGGTCAGTGTCGGTGATATACGTCTGGATCGTCCGGATCACCTGCTCTGGCTGCTCCCGCCAGCGCGGGGTACCCAGGTCGATCTCCGCGACGGCGCGCATGCCGTAACGGGCCAGGAAGTCATCGAGGGCCTCGGCTGCCACCTGCGGCAGCGCCCCTGCGCGGTAGGCGGCGGCAACCTCACCCGCGTCGCCGGAGATCGCCTCCACGCAGGCGGCGTCGCTGGCGATCCGGCGGGCGGCCGCGTTGAGAGCCAGATCCATCTGGGTCGTGACATTGTCCGGCAGGGAACGCATGATCGTCATCGCGAGCGCGTCACCATCGGGCAGCCCGGTCTGCGCGGCGAGGTCCCGCAACCGCCGCAGCATGAGGACGCCCGGCCCCATGATCGGGGCCCAATTCGACAGCAGCACGCTGAACAGGTGCCCCAGGGCGTCCTGCGCGGCGCGTATGCGTGCCTGGAGGCGAGCCGCCGGGTCAGCGACGGCCGCCGCCCGGGCGAGTCCGGTTGCCAGGGCATCGATCTCGCGATCCATCGCGGCCCGGAACCGGGCCCGGGCCGCGTCCGGGTCGGCGAAGTTCCGGGCAGTGCGAGGAGCCACATACGCCAGGATCGGGACTGCGGACTTCACCATCCGCACGCGCCCCGCCCGCCCAGCAGCCGGCGCATACGCGGGCTCGCGGGCAAGCTCAGCGAGGATCGCCGCCGCGACCGGCTCAGCTACCGGCAGGAGCCGGAGCAGCAGCGAACGCCGCGGCCCGGTCAGGGCACGGTCGACCCGCACCCAGATCCGCTCCCCCGCAGACACGTACGGGGTGGCGCGTGAACCTGCCTGCTGCCCGAAGAAGCGGACAAGTCCGGTGATTGCATGCTCCAGGGCGTCCCGCCCCAGGGGCGTGACCGGGGCGAGCATGCCCTGCACGGCCCCGAAACTGACATAGAGCGCCTCCGGATCGCCTTCCGGGACGGGGAACAGGCTCGTGATCGCGCGCGACTGCACGAGCTGCACGTCCTCACCTACGCGCACGAACTCGATGTCCTGCGGCGCGCCGAAGCCCTCAGCGACACGGCGGCACAGCGCCACGAGAGCGAGCACCTGCGCGTCGGTGAGAGCGGGCGCCTCGCCTTGGACGAGACGTTCTACGATGCGCGGCGACGCCCCCGGATCGGCAGGGATCTCCGCCTCGAAATGGTCGGGCGTCACCTGGCCGGAGACGAGCTTCTCCCCCAGCCCCGGCACGGCGTCGATGACCACCCGGTCGCGGCGCCCGGTGAGGGGGTCGGCGGTGAACACCACGCCGGACGCCTCCGCGGCGACCATGCGCTGCACCACGACCGCGATGCCGAGGCTTTCGTGGTCCAGGCCGATGTCATTGCGGGCGCGGTAGGTGATGGCGCGCTCGGTCCACAGGCTCGACCAGCATTCGATGACCTTCTCCAGGATCGCATCGATACCGCTGACCTGGAGAAACGTGTCCTGCTGGCCCGCGAACGAGGCATCGGGCAGGTCCTCGGCGGTGGCGGAGCTGCGCACGGCCACCGGGGCGCTGGCGAGGTCGCCGATGACGCCGGTCAGCCGGGCGCGCTGCTCGCCGGAGAGGGGACGCCGGAACGCCGCGCGGATCGCCCGGGACGCCTCGCCCGCGTCACCGGTCAGGGCCTGGGCGATGACGGGGCCGAGCCCCTGACCGGCCACGAACGCGTGGTACTCGCTCACCGGGAGGACCGCGAACGGCGGCACGGGGAAGCCCAGCTCCTGCAGCCGCACCAGGTTCGCGCCTTTGCCGCCATGGCTGTTCAGACCGGTCACGCCGTCACCTTCTACCAACTCGCTACCCACTCGAACCTTGACTACGGTCAGATTTACAGTAACTCTATTGTCATGAGTGATGCAATGCCCTCCCGGAAGCCGTCTGCGCGCGTACAGCGGCGCAAGGACCGCACCCGGGAACGCATCGTCACCGAGGCAATGCGCCTGTTCACCGAGCAGGGGTTCGAGGCCACCACGGTGGCGCAGATCAGCGAGGCCGCCGACATCGGCAAGGGCACGTTCTTCACGTACTTCCCCGCCAAGCAGGACGTCTTCTCCTACCTGAGCGAGCAAGTGCTGCAGGTGGTCATCGAGCACGACGACCCGGGCCAAACCGCCGCCCGCCGGCTGCGGAACGGCTGCGAGGCCGCAGCGGACTGGCTCGAGCAGCACGAGCCACTCGCCCGGCAGATGATCCTCGCGCGGCTGCGCACCTTCCCCGCCAGCCCCCCCAGCCCCCCCCGCCCGCGCGCGCACGCCCGCCGCGCCGCCGTGATCCAGGCCGGGGTCACCTCAGGCGAATTCCGCCCGATCCCGGTAGAAGACGCCGTCCGCGCGGTCGCCTCCGCCTACTTCATGCCCACAGCCCTCTGGGCGCTCGGCCCGCAGGGAGCGCCGCTGCGGGATCGCATGCTCGCCCAGGTGGACATCGTGCTCACCGGCCTCGCCGCCCGGCCATGAACGCCCCCGGCTCCCTGCGCCCGGCATTCGCGGCGGCAATGCTCGGGATGGCCGGTTCGATGCTGTTCCAGACGCTGCTGGCGACCGCCCTCCCCCAGATCACCCGGGAGCTGGGTGACGCCGGACTGTACCCGTGGGTCGCCGGCGGATACCTCATCGGCTCCACGATCGCGATCCCCTTCACGGGGCCGGTAACCGACCGGCTCGGCCCGCGCCCGGTGCACGTGGCCGGCACCAGCGTGTTCCTGCTGGGAGCGATGCTCGCCGCCGTGGCCCCGACGATGCTGACCCTC